>CABMHZ010000201.1 GCA_902386115.1 uncultured archaeon
CGGGTAACTGCCGGTGTTGCCGTTACTGTTACCGTAGTTGCGGGAGTTGTCGTAGCAGTAATTGCAGGTGCAGCATTCTGCGCACTTGAACTCTCCCTGGGTTTACCTGACCGCAGTTTTATTTGATTCGATTTTGATTCAACCGGCTGTCCGTTGACAGACAGTGTTATCGTAATATCATATGTTCCCGCAAGGTTCCTTCCTCTCAGTTCCCTCGGCGTAGGGAAAACAATGCTGAACGGTTTTATCATGCCGGGTTTGATATCTTCCTTATATTCATTCGTGAAGGTCAACGTTTTCTTTCCATTGCTCATTACCAGAATCGCAATATTTGCGAAGAAATCTTCGAGAGATCTGGGTTTAACTTTGATTTCGATGGTTTCACTGTTAACATTTTCAGTCCCCGTATTGCCCACAACGAGATTTGCAGTAATATTCTCTCCAGCCCTTGCATCAGCTGGCAATAATGCGATGTCCATCATATTCCCGTTAAGGTTCTGGTCAGCCCTGTCAAAAATCTGCCCTTCACCATCGCTTGATACATCCTGAGCTGCACACGCTGAAATACCAACAATTAAGATAACCAATACAATGAGGAAAAATCTCTTCATCCGATCACAGGTATTTGTAATGGTTTCTTTGCTTAAAAACGTTTCTCCAATCATGTCATTATAATCATAACTTATGGTCTATAAAATTGAAATCAAAAGAATGGATTATTTATACATTGGAAATTATATCTCTATGCTGATGGGACAGGAAAAACATTTCAATTTTAAATGGGTATTGGTTCTGTTTTTTTTCTTTATTGTGTTGACGGGCGGATGCTTTCAGGAAAAAGCCTCGTCATTGCAAGACGGGGTACCTACAGTTCCAAAAACAACAGAAACCGTCCTTGCAAAAACAACAATAGAAAAAGTCTCAAGTGAACTTAGCATGCTAAGATCGAAAGAATGGGTGACGCTTTCATCCGAGTTGAAGCGTCCAAGGACTACAACTCTTCTCTGGTATCACCTGAAGAAGTTAACCGGCTTTGAACCTAAAGTGGTTTTTGGAAATACAGATAAACTCAAAACAGCTCTTGCCATTCCCGTCAAAATGGGAGGGGAAAGCACTTTTCCAAAAATGAAGATCAAAGGCGTGGAATATTATATCATCGACCCCATGACGCCGGAAATAATTGGTGAATTTGATTACGGCTATGTCTATGACGATCCGGGAAGTGTCATGCCGGGTTTCTTCAACGATTTCAGGTTCAACACTGATGATGTTGCCAGTGTGAAGCAGTGGATGTCAGAGACCGGCGTAAACCTCAGTTATACCGATTTTCCTGTCAATTAGCTATTTGACTTCAGTATTAACCGTTTTTTTATCCACGACCTGCCCATTCAACACGAGATAGAAAGTAATGGTGTATTTTCCTGCCGGTCTTATCCCGCTTACTTTTTCAGGTATGGTAAATCCTATCGGGATCTCGTAGCTAACTCCGGGTTTCAGGTCTGTCTCATAATGGTCTGTAAATTCTTTCTTTGCTTTATCCCCCATAAAAGCAAAGTTATTGTTTACAGCCAGTGTCCTTATATCAAACCCCTTGACTATTGTAGAGCCTGTATTCAATACGACTATTCTGGCATTTACCGTACTGCCTGCGGTATAGCTATTAGCGATATCCAGGCTGGTGATCTTTACCTCGTTCACTTCCTTAATATTGAATTTGCCTGAGCCTATTGTCCTGCCCTGGTACAACGCATTCCATGTGTGGTCTCCAGCCATCAGGGCTATTGAGGACAGGTAACCGCAGGAGTTCACTTCAGACGATTCTGATGCGTCTACTGAGATCCTGACGCCTTTTACACCGTATTTTTTTCCTCTGTATACAGTCTGGAATCCCCACTGGTTATTAGACGAGACAGAATCTTGAACAGATACTCCATCTATCGAATCAATGACAATTGTAGTCTGGTTTGCGGTTAGAGATTTGTTATCAAAAGTCACCGTCAGCATTAAATGGTTTTCCCCCTTATCGAATATTTTCCTGATATTCTGATTTCCGCCTGCATTTTTTCCGTTCACTGTCCAGTTGAATGACGGTTTGTTGATATTCTGGATCGAAGCAACGATCTCAAGTTCAGTGCCATTCCAGACCACGCGGTCGCATCCTATAGAGACTGAAGGGAGTTTTGGCTTTTCCTGGGGATGCTGGCTCAAAAAATTGCTCATGACAAAAGCACTCAAAAAGAGCAGAGCAAGTGCTGCCAGAGCCACAGCAATATGTAATTTTTTAATTTTTATCCCTGGTTTAATGAATTTAAGATTTTTTATTTTGGTACTGATTTTATTATTCTTCAATGGAACAGTCTCCATTAATTAATACCTTTGGTAACCAAGACAACTTTGGTGATTATATTTCTGCTGCAAAGAATAAATCTTATTACCCTTCATGCCAATTCAACCCACATGAAGCAAAAACTCACCGTGAGCCTTGAAACTGACCTGAAACCCGCTAACGTCTGGAAATTCGGGGACGACATCGACACCGACGCCATAATACCCGGAAAGTATCTTACTATTAACACACAGGATGAACTTGCAAAACACGCCTTTGAGGGTGTGCGCCCTGATTTCGCCCGCGGCGTGAAACAGGATGACATCATCGTAGCTGGTTTCAACTTCGGCTGCGGCTCTTCACGGGAGCATGCGCCGCTTGCTCTTAAAGGGGCAAAAGTGAAATGCATAATCGCAAAGTCCTTTGCGCGCATATTTTTCAGGAATGCTATAAACATAGGACTTCCTCTTCTTGAATGCCCGGAAACGGATAAAATCGGGGAAGGCGACCACATTGAAGTCGATTTCGCATCCGGGATAATTACGAACATTACTAAAAACCAGACATATGATGCAACACCGCTGCCAGACTTCGTGAGGGGTATCGTAGACGCCGGCGGGCTGATAGAATTTGCAAAGAACTTAGTTCATTAAGAAATATATAATTTTTTGAAAAATAAAAAAAGTAGTAATAAGTCAGAGACTTACTACTGGCTTGATTCGTATCTTTTGAGGATGCTGATTACCTGGTTCAGCAAGCTCTTGGATTCCGAGAGATGCTTTGCGCCGATGTCTGCCGCCTTATCAAGGTTGGAATCCAGCGTTGTAAGGTTCTCCTGAAGCAGATATATCAGGTACATCATAACGCACCAGTATACTGTGAGAGCAAGGAATGAAAATATTCCAATAATAATCAACTGGTTATAAATCAAATGTGTAGAACCTTCGAGCGGATCAAGTATATCTATTGCAGCTTTGAAATTTATAAAAATTATTAATCCAAATATTAACGGTACTATTGTCGCAAGAATCAAACTCTGTTTACTCAACTTCATTCAGTTTCCTCCAGGAGTTTCCTCCTCGCAATCCTTAACGTGATTTATCTATTTAAGTATATCTAAATATACCCTTTTAGCCCCTGAAAAACCGCACAAACCAATAGCAAGCATTATATCAAGTTAAATTGATTATGAACAACTAATATTGAGCTGTTAATATGAGATATCCGAGAGGTACCCCAACGCAGCCTGAGATCATAGCTGTTGCCCTGTCAAAGCTCAATCTTAAGTCAGCCGATGTGTTCGCTGACATAGGGTGCGGGAGCGGTTCAGTATCGATAACGGCAGCAGGATTTGTTAAACAGGTATATGCGATTGATAACAGGGAGGATGCGATCCGCGCCACTGAAGATAATATTAAAGAAAGCGGGATCCCGAATATCAGGGTGTTAAAGGGGGAGGCTTCCGTGCTTATTGCTGACCTTGACATAGACTGTGCATTCGTGGGCGGGAGCGGGAATCTGGAAGCCGTACTTGAAATACTGATGAAAAAAACCGCCAGGTTCGTTGTAAGCGCTGTAAGGATCGAGACAACAGGAGAAGCGCTTGAGATAATGAAAAAGAATAAGATGTTCCGGGAATTGATAGAGATACAGGTATCAAGAGGACAAGAACTTGCAGGCGGTACAATGTTCAAACCTGAAAACCCGGTTTTCCTGATCGTGGGAGGGAACCAATGCTGATCGGAGTTGGACTTGGTCCCGGAAGCCCTGACCTGTTGACGCTTGCTGCCATAAAAGCGTTGAAGGAAAGCTCAAAGGTTTTTGTCCCCGGAAAACTGGCGGCAGAACTTGTGGAACCCTATGCCAGAGCTGAAATCCTTGATTTCCCGATGATACGTGATAAAGAGGAATTAAGAAAATTGTGGGAAAACAATGCGCGGATAGTGGCGCATGAAGCACAAAAAGGCACAGTTTCTTTCGCCGTGCTGGGCGACCCCAACTTCTTTTCCACGTTCTCTCACCTCAGAAAAACACTTAAAGAGAAATACCCGGATATCAAGGTAACAACAATACCGGGGGTGAGCGCGATAACCGCTCAGGCGGCACGCACGGATATGAGCATCGAGAGTTCATTTATCGTAAGCGACGGCACGCCTGTAGACACGAAAATATTGCTCAAGACTAAAAATCCTCAAATGAAAAGAGATGAACTTTTGGATGATGGTTTTGATGAATTTATCTATGCGCAGCGCCTGTTCATGGATAATGAAAAAGTGACCAGTGAACTTCCGCAGGAAGGCGATTATTTCAGCATTCTTGTGGCAAAGAGAAAAAAGAAAATCAAAAATGTTGTATATTTTGTGGGTGCAGGTCCTGGAAATCCCAAATTCATCACTGTAAGAGGGCGCGAACTCCTTGAATCAGCAGACCTTGCAATGTACACAGGCTCTCTTGTAAATAAGGATGTGCTCAATTGCGTCCGCGGTGAAAAGCTGGACAGCCACGGAATGAAACTTGAAGATATCGTGGATGTGCTTGCAAAGAACGTAGAAGCAGGGAAAACCGTTGTCAGGCTGCACAGCGGCGACCCTTCGCTGTACGGAGCAATAATCGAACAGATAGACGGGCTTACTAAACGCGGGATAGATATCGAGATCATTCCCGGGGTAACGTCGCTCTTTGCCTCTGCCGCGTCGCTTAAAACGCAGCTAACACTGAACGGAGTAACCGAAACATTAATCATCACAAGACCTGCAGGCTTCACGCTTGAGAAAGATTCGATAAAAGAACTCTCGCGCCACAATGCTACGATGGCGGTCTATCTTGGCACACATAAGTTGCGTGAGGTTATGGATGAGGTAGCATATCCACGCGACACGCCTGCTGCTGTTGTGTATCATGCATCGTGGGATGATGAGAAGATAATTCGGGGCACAGTGGGAGATATCGCTGATAAGGTTGAGGCGCTGGGGATAGATAAGTCTGCAATGATAATTATCGGAAATGTACTTTCTCCCGATAAGTTCAAGAGGTCGCACCTGTATGGCTGAAATTGCCATAATTTGTTTCCCCCGCAGTCTTGACGGCGCGCGCAGGATAAAGGAATTTATGGGCGGAGAGATCATCCCCTACTCAAAGGATGCGTTCAAACAGGCTTTTCAATTCGACAAGATCATTGCGATAATGGCAGCCGGGATAGCCGTCAGGAATATTGCGCCTCTTGTTCGAGATAAGTGGGAAGACCCTGCCGTCGTGGTCGTGGATTCGGGATTGAATTTCGCGATACCGATCCTGGGCGGGCACCACGGCGGGAATGAGCTTGCGCTAAGGCTTGAAGGGCTGGGTACAATACCTGTAATAACGACAGCCACCGAGGTCATGGGAAAAAATTCTGTTGAAAATATTGCTAAAGTCTTTGGAAGCAGGATAGTTAACCGGGATTCCACCAAAAATGTGAATACTGCGCTGCTTGAGAAGGATGTTGAAGTCCTGTGCGTAAAGGGTCCGAAAATACTGCTAGTGGATGATGATGTTACTGTTCTTAAAAGGAACGGTCTTATAGTCGGCATAGGCGCAAACCGCGGCGTCAGTAAGAATGAAGTGGAGGAGGCTGTATCAAGCGCACTTTCTGAAATCGGTGCAGGTATCGACGATGTAAAATGCTTTGCATCCGCAGCCATCAAAGAAAATGAAACCGGCATCATTGAGGCTGCTTCGTCATTCGGAAAAGAGGTGAAGTTCGTTCCGCATGAACTGATCAACTCTATCCAAGCCCCGACGAATTCAAAAGCAAAAGCCCTGGGACTGATTGGGGTATGCGAGCCTGCCGCGCTTGCGCTCTCAGAAGAAAAGGAATTGCTGCTTAAAAAGAGGATATACGGAAATGTCACCATCGCTATCGCAAGGTAAATTGTACATCGTGGGCATAGGTCCCGGCGGTATAGAACATCTCACAAAAAAGGCTGAAAAAGTCCTTCTGGCATCGGAATATGTCATCGGGAACGGTACATATCTTGACCAGATAGCACCTGTCATAAAAGATATAAAGCGCATAAGAAGCGGGATGGGAGGCGAGGTCGAACGAGCAAAAAAAGCCGTTGAGCTATCCAGCGAGCATGTGGTTTCGATAGTCAGCGGCGGGGATGCCAACGTATACGGGATGGCGGGTCTTGTACTTGAAGTTGTGCAAAAAGAAGGGAATATCGACGTCGAGATAATCCCGGGTGTGACCGCGGTAAGCGCGGCTGCCTCTCTTCTCGGCGCGCCGATAGTGACCGATTTTGCCGTGATAAGCTTGAGCGACCTTCTGACACCTGTTGAAATGATCGAAAAACGGTTCAAAAGTGCAGCAGAAGCGGATTTCGTGATAGCTATATATAATCCTAAGAGCAGGAACCGCAGGGAGAATTTCGGCAGGGCGATAGAGATAATCAGAAAATACAGGAATGATGATACTCCTGCCGGTATTGTAAAAAGCGCAACAAGGGAAGGAGAGACCGTAATCGTCACAACGCTCGGGAAAATTATGGAGCATAATGATATTGTCGATATGAGCACACTCGTGCTTATCGGGAACAGCGAGTCGAGGCTTTGGAATAACATGATAATAACCCCGCGGGGATACCAGAGAAAATATGAATACTAAATTCGGCGCAAGGACTAAGGAAGCAATTGAGATCAGCGAAAAGAGCAGGGCGATCGTGCGCGGTATAGTAAAAGGCGATTCGCCCGAGGACAGGATTCGGCAGCGCTGCGTGATTGCAACTGGCGACCCCGCATTTGCCGGACTCATGAGGTTCAGCAACGAATCGATAGACGCCGGGCTTAAGGCGATTAAGAGAAGAGCGACAATATTCACCGATATCAGGATGGCGCAGGTCGGTATAACTAAGCGCGGGCACGAATGCGAGGTGAGGTGTGTGCTCGATGCGGGTGAAGAGATGGCGCAAAAGTCGGGTATGACAAGGACATCGGCAGGATTTCTTGCGCTTGAGACTGAACTTAATGGCTCAATAATTGTCATTGGGAACGCCCCCTCCGCCGCGCTTGCCGTATGCGGGATGATCGGGCGCGGGCTGGCTCCTGCGCTTTTTGTGGCAACGCCTGTTGGATTCGTAAATGCAGCAGAGTCAAAAGAGGCAGTGAGGGGGCTTGATGTGCCATCAATTACATGCGTTGGGACGCGGGGAGGTACTCCTGTGGCTGTGGCGGTGGTGAATGAGCTGGTGGAGATGGTGGCAAAGACGAGAATTCTTGATTAATTTTTTTGGCACACATAAAAAAGTATAAATTAATTCATAATGAAAGGTAGTTGGATATTGATAAACTTGGTAAAAATCAATTTGCATGTTATGAGGAAAATCTTAGATGATAAATAAAATTAAAGGATACATCAGGGTGCCATATTTACCTTATTCTTTATTCCTTGCAGTTTTATTTATAGTTAGTATAATCATTTTTTATCAATTAAATAAAAATATTTTATTTAATATTTCAAATAACAGTGCCTTATACCTACTCAGTACAATGGCGCAGGCTTTAGCAGCAATTCTTGCTATAGTTATAGGTTTTTCTTTTGTTTCAGTTCAACTTTCGGCGAAGATAGGAAGCCCTAGAGTTTTAGATTTAATTTTAAAAGGCAGAGCACTTTGGTTGCTCTTGGTAATATACGGATTTTCAATATTGTATGACCTGTTACTATTAAGGATAATCCCTGAAAAAAATATAGATGACATATTTTTAGTCGGTTTAATTAACGGGGGCATCGTTTTAACTTTTTTTTCATTCATGTTATTATTTCCTTATGCGTATAACACGATAGAACGTCTCAAACCAGAGAAACTTATTATAGGAATTATAAAAATCAAATATAATGATGTAGAGGCGCTTAAACGTGATATGATTTTGCCAATTGTGGACATCATGAATAAAGCTATAAATGATGATGATCCACACACTTTAAAAGTTGGATTAGATGAATTAGAAAAATTTAACTTGGATATACTCAAATCTAATATCAATAGCGGATACAAATTAGAAATTGCCAAATACTATTCTGGAAAAATTTTTAGGCTATTAGAAAATGCTTTTAATCAAAATGATGAAGATTCTGTAATCGAAATAATAGAATCTCTTAAGAATATCGGAAATACATCAATCAGAATGCGATGGGGTGAAATGTCTTCTGATGAAATAATGCGAATAAAAAGCAATGGAATGCATAAAAGCGGAGTTGGGATATCAGGTAAAACAGATAATTATGATATTATTACCTCAGAAATTAAAAATATTTTAAATCTTGTTTATATTAAAGCAATTGGAAAGAAATGGAGCAGAGCAACTAGATCAACACTGAAAGCTAGGGGGAACCTTCTGGTAACATCTCATGAGGAATTAGTTTTAACTATTTTTTATGATATATTCAAAATATCGAATGATTTTTCGCGCTTGTCCAATGAAGAAAAGATTTTTTCAATAGACTATTTCATGGAGGCTATACGTGATATTATTATCGAAATGATTCATAAAGATATTCATTTTGACGACGCATATTTCTTTACTGTAATAAAAGATATCCTTAGAGCCTCATTACAGGTTATAAATGAAGAGGAGTATTTCAAAATACGTCAAAATATCGATTATATTACAGATATTGGAATTGAAGCAGTAAAGAAAAATCACAAATTAGAGGATGAAATAATAAATTGCTTTGGAATAATTGCAGATTCAGGAAAATTTTTAGATGCTCCTATTTTTGAAATTGGAAACAGGGGATATGGACTTGCTCTTGGATCAAAAAAACCCGAAACAATTTGGATATGTTCTTGCTTGAAAGATATTGGAATTTTATATCTTTCAAAAAAAATGGATGAACCTACCAATCATATATTTTCTTTTTTAGAAGGAATTGAGAATAATTATAGAGGACATACAAAATCAAGTGATGTATTAGAAGTTACGGAAAAAATAATTGAAATAATCGAGGAGCTAGGATACAAATCTATAGATTATAAATTGGAAAAATCATCAAGAGAAGTAATAAATTCTCTGATTCATATAAGTATGATGAATGAAAATATTACTATTAAATCACGAGTATGTAAGACATTAAAAGATATGCAAGGTAAACTTGAAAATAAAGAAGTTTTCAAGTCTATTATGGAAATAAATGAAAAGACGCAGGGATATCAATTAGCCAAATTTCAGGAATTTTTGAAGTTTTGTGATTTAGATGGCGGTTAACTTCCAAGGTAATTCAGATGAAAAACAAAATCATTTCAGAACTAATAGATGTACTTAAACGGAAGTTTAACCAAGACCTCTTATCTATAATCCTATTCGGCTCCATTGTTAAAAGCAACTTCACAAGCAGTTCTGACATAGATATCCTCACCGTTTGCGAATTTTCTGTGAATGACTGGAGAGCACGGGACAAACTGATCCTTGACCTTACGGAGGATATTGAACTAAAATACGCCACCCCCCTTCACATGATTCTTGTAAGCAGAGATGAAATTTCATGTGCAATTGAATCAGTTTATCCATTAATGCTTGAAATTTACGAAGCAAATGAAATAATATACGATAAAGATAACTTCTTCAAGCAATTACTTGAAGATTTCAAGAAAAATATCAATGTCTGGCACGCCAAAAAAATAGAAAAAGGTGTCTGGAAGATCCCTGGTCTGGCGGTGATAGAGAGTGGTTGATGCAAAACAGATTTTCGAAGCATTGAGTGTAGCATTTTCCGATTCTTAAAAATTGGCTCTACATCTCCTGCAAAAATCGGCGGGAAACCGGAAACTTGGATATGATCGGGCATAGTGAATGTTATTTAATCTTCAACCTCTATTCTAAATCTCGTCAGTATCCTGTCAAAATACTTCACTACAACACATCCTTCCATACATTTCCCGCACCGTGCACACTCCTCCCCTATCAAAAGATGCGGCTCAAGCGTGATAGCTCCCGCAGGGCATACTTTCAGGCAAACCCCGCATTTCGTGCATTTTTTAACCCGTATCAACTGCTTCGCCGTGTTCTCAAAAAGCGATAGAGCCTCATCCTTTCCCGGAGCATTGACTGAGATATGCCCGGATGAGAATATCTTTACGCTCGAAGCATCACTTCTTATCAAAAGCACACCGAGATCTTCCGAATACACGCTCTCGCCAAGCATATTCGCAACATTTCGTGCTTCCTCAGGCATGATCCCTGCGACCCTGCCCTCCATTGTGTAACCTCCGGTCTTGCAGGGCGAAACACCACCGGTCACCACGATGCTGAATTCTTCCTCCACGCCTTTCGCCGTTGTATCTATCCCAAGTTCCTCAGCCAGCCGCACCATCTTTGGAGGCAGGCTCTTCCAGCGCCAGAATCCATGTTAGATGAATTCCTCAGATAGTCCGTTCTTTTTTGCCCATTCCATCAGGTACTCGTTCCAACGCGTAAAAAGTTCAGGGTGCAGTTCCCTGAACCTGTAATATTCGGCTGAAAGTTCGGCAGGGCATAACCAGCATCCCACGCGCTCAAAACCCATATCGTAGAGGGGATTATACGGAAGTTTGCGGTAGAAAATATACAGCCACACTTCTATGGCGCGCCAGTTGCGTATCGGAAAAACGCTCACCTCCCCGGGAATGTAAGGGTTCTCTTCTTTGGGCGCGATGCGCGAGCGGGTGAACGACTCGTATCTCCTCTTACGATCGATCGTGAGTCACTTTTGCCCACCG
>CABMHZ010000202.1 GCA_902386115.1 uncultured archaeon
ATCCGATTCGGGACCGTTGATAGCGTTATCGAAGATAAACCAACTGGACATTCTTAGAAAATTTTTTGATAAAATAATCATACCTCAAGCCGTCTGGACAGAAGTAGTCGAAAAGGGAAAAGGTAGACCGGGTTCAAAAGAAGTCAAGGAGGCAAATTGGATCGAGGTCAGGAAAGTGAAAAATATTGTCGGGATTGAAGCTCTCAGGCACGATATCGGACAGGGTGAGTCAGAAACCCTTATCCTTGCGAAAGAATTGAATGCAGATATTATTCTTATCGATGATAGAATCGCAAGAGAAATTGCCAGATCGATGGATCTGAATGTCGCGGGGACTCTTTCGATCATCCATGAGGCAATCCGTAATAAATGGATCAATGAAGATTTTGAGGGGATTATTGGATTGATGAGGAAAAATAATATCTGGATAAGCGATGAACTTTTAAATTCATTTGAAAAATTATAATTTTATTTTGAAATTCCGGCGCCGCTGTGGGATGCGTGGTACGAATAGGGAAGATAGATGAAGGAAGCAATTAAGTTGGGCTCCTGGTGAGCTATCATAAAACCTGCATAAATAAGAAACCGCAGATGAAAGCGCCCAGAGTCGCGCCTCTGGAGGGCGCATCCACGTATGCCCCCGAAGGAGCATACGTGTCTATGCATTGCGGTGGGGATGGCGCCGATAAACGCAGATTTGTGATAGCGTTTTTTCAATTCCTTAGATGAAAAACAGTATATATAGGGCGAGAAGCATAAGGGAAATAGAAAGAAAGGTGACGATTATAGGTTGAGGGATATCCAAATATGTGTGCATCAGTTCTAACAAGTTGGAATATATCAAGTACAGATATAAAAGTAAAAAAGGATAATCCAGTAGAATTATTTACTATAAAAGAGGCAAGTGAATGGGCAAGTAAATATTTGAACAAAAATGTCACACCCTCAAATATATCTTATCTTATTCAATACGGGAGAATCAAAAAAATAGGCATCAATGGAGACACATTAATCGCCAAAAAAGATTTGATCAAATATTATGATTCTTATTTTGGAAACAGAGAAATAAAATGGAAAGAGCGGTTGGGAGAGGACTTAAATTGGGCTCTATCTTTTGACTACCTGAAAGAAGCGGACACGACTAAGCACGTTCATAGATTACACCCTTACAAAGGCAAATTCATCCCGCAGTTAGTGGAATATTTTTTAGACAATCATACTGATAATTTCAAAAAGGAAGTTTATTTCAAAAAAGGCGACGTTATTCTTGATCCTTTTTGCGGAAGCGGAACAACTTTAGTTCAGGCAAATGAACTTGGAATGCATGCCATCGGATTGGATGTTTCAGCTTTTAATGCACTGATCAGCAATGTAAAAGTTGGCAAATATGATTATTTAGATTTGGATTTTGAAATTAAAAAAATTACTAAAGAATTAAAACGATTCATAGAAGACTCAAACACGGTCAAATTTGAAAATAAGCTTTCTCAAGAACTTGCTAAGTTTGATAACAAATATTTTCCTTCACCTGATTATAAATATAGAGTAGCATTGAACGAAGTCAATGAAGATCAATACGGCGCAGAGAAAGAGAAGGAATTTTTACCTGTTTTCTTGAATTTAGTTAAGGAATACAATATCCAGTTGAAACAAAATAAATCTGACACATTTTTGGATAAATGGTATTTACTACATATCAGGACTGAAATTGATTTTATCTGCAACCTCATTAAGCAAATTAAGAATCCATCTACCAAAAGAGTGTTAAGCATCATTTTGAGCCGGACAGTTCGTTCCTGTCGCGCTACAACCCATGCTGATTTAGCAACCTTGAAAGAACCTGTAACCACTACTTATTACTGCTCCAAACATGGTAAAGTCTGTAAGCCTTTATTTTCAATCTTGAGCTGGTGGGAACGTTATAGCAAAGACACGATAAATCGTTTGTGCCAGTTCAATAAATTGAAGACAGATACCTATCAGATTTGTTTAACAGGCGACTCTAAAGTTATTGATATTTTTGAAGAATTAAAGAAGAAAAATCCATCTTTAACAGAATTAGCAAAAAATCAGAAAATCAAAGGTATCTTTTCAAGTCCGCCATATGTTGGTTTGATTGACTATCACGACCAACATGCTTATGCCTATGATCTGTTCGGTTTTGAAAGACATGGCGACCTAGAAATAGGTCATCTTCTCAAAGGACAGGGCAAAGAAGCAAGAAATATCTATATTGATGGAATCTCAGATGTTTTGAGAAATTGTAAAAGATTTTTGGCTGATGATTATGATATCTTCCTGGTTGCCAACGATAAATTTAACTTATATCCAACTATTGCAGAAAAGGCAGATATACAAATAGTCAAACAATACAAGCGCCCTGTTTTAAATAGAACGGAAAGAGATAAAGGGGCATATTCTGAGATAATATTTCATTTAAAAGCAAGGTGAATTAGTGGCGCTTACATCAAAACAGATTTCGTATATTGAAGGTGTTATCAAAACAAGTTTGAGAGGTAAGTTTCTTAACTACAAACCAGAATCAAATAATATGCCTTTTCATTACCGATTATTAGGCAGAGACAGAATGGCTTTGTATTCATTTATTCAATCTTTGAACACTACTTTTGGAACATCTATATTTGAGCCTGTTGCAGTTGCTTTAGCCAAATTAAGATTTAAAGATGCCCAAAAATCAGCTATTGCTGGTACCCAAATAAGTGATGAGGCTCACAAAGTAATTCAGACAATTATGGACGACTTGATAACGGGTCGAAAAGCGCCAAATAAAACAAAAGAAATTGAAGCAATTAGAGATGTCTGTCAAAAAGGCAAGATGAATACTGTAAAACCAACTAAAATAGATGTATTGGTTATAAGTCAAGATGATTCGATGTTTCTATTTGACATTAAAACTGTAAAACCAAACCGGGGTAATTTTAAAGAATATAAACGAACTCTCTTAGAGTGGGTAGCTTCAGGTCTCGCACAAAACCCCGCTGCTAAGATAAACACTTATCTTGCTATTCCGTATAACCCTTATGAACCCAAACCATATGAAAGGTGGACTATGAAAGGAATGATAGATTTAGACTATGAACTAAAAGTTGCTAATGAGTTTTGGGATTTTCTTGGGGATGAAGGTTGTTATAATGAATTATTGAATTGCTTTGAAAGGGTAGGCATTGAATTAAGACCTGAAATAGATGAATACTTTTCAAAATTCAAATAATATTGGGTCGCTATGATCGATACATCAAAGATAATATATTCACTAAATATTGAAGACGTTCAAAATGTCGCTACAGAGGAACTTGGAAGAAAACTTAATAAAAAAGAGTTGAAAATCATTGAAGATAAAATAGGGAAATATATAGATTGGTATGAATCAATAAATATAGCAATTGCAGATAATTTGAAAACAAAAAGACGAGGAAGCAGTGCCAATGAAAAGAATGACGATGATGAATTAGTCACTCATTGAAAAACGATCAATTTTTTAAAAAGGGTTTCGATGATTATAATACATTCTAAAACAAATTCTACAAATCTGCGTTCATCTGCGGTTCGGTTCACCCATGACCCCCGAACTTCCTCTCCCTCGCCCGCTACCCCGCCTCCTCGCGCACAGAGTTCAACCTATCAAAAATTCAAAATCTACGGGTTCCAAAAAATGCTAAAGATTCATTCTCGCATACTGGAGAGAACTCTTAGCATCTTCAATATCGACATTTATCCTGACCCTGTACTCTTTCAGTAAGTCCATATATTCCGATATCGAAAGCCTAGCTATCTTTGCTCCAAGACCGAGACTGACTTTTCCTTGCTTATATAATTCGATGGACTTCATTTTTCTCCCCTCGTCTATCAACTCTCGAAGCATTTCAGACATTAAGTCTAATGAAAGTCGCATTATCAGTAATGTTCTTATCACTACATATTTATTACTATAACTTTCAGATTTTTATTTGATTGTTAATTGGATAAAATTCCACCTCTTTGATAATCTATTTATTTATAAAAACCAAACTACGTTATATGTCCGAAATATCCATTACTGCGCCCGAAGATATTGAAATCAAGATCAAAATGCTTGCAGCCGGGCTTCACATGGACAGGTCAACTGTGATAAGAAGCATTATCGACGTCGGAGTACGGCAAAAACTGATCGAATACTCATTGAATCAGTTTATGGAGAAGAAAGTCTCGCTGGCAAAAGCGGCAGAGATCGCAGGGATCTCGATCAGGGAAATGCTGGATATCCTGAATGAGAAAGGCATACCGCTTCATATCTCTCAAAAAAGCATCATGAAAGATTTTGAGGCTGCCATGCAATGATCTTTATATCCAATTCTACACCTCTGATGATCTGCGTTCATCTGCGTTTATCTGCGGTTCGTTTTTTTTCAGAGGATAACATTTACCAATGACCCCCGAACTCCTCTCCCTCGCCCGCTACCTCGCTTCCTCCCGCGCCAGGTTCAACCTCTCCGAGATGAACCGGTATCTCAGCAGGGAATACAAAGAAAAAGAACTCTACGAGAGCCTGAAACCCCATTTCTTTGATCTCGACCTCTTCTGCGACGTACATTATAAATGCACAAAACTCGTAAACACCCCGCTCCCTGCCGATGAGCAGGTAATCCGTGAACTTGAAGAGATGTTAAAAGCGCCCCATCTGCCTCCAGCCATCGAGAATCTGGTGGGCTCATACATCGAGCGCTCATGCGGGAAGAACTGGCACACAGGCGAGACGGCGCGCCTTTTGCGCGAGAACATCGTAAAGCAGAAAGAAGAATACTGGAGCGGCAGCTCGAAGTACCCCAAACTCCGGGTCATCACCTACCTGCTCTACCACTTCCCTGTCTATTTCTGCCAGTTCCAGAACCTCCTTCTCGACCTACTAAAAGGCGGGCTCCTCACCACTAAAATGAGCATCGTTGATGCAGGATCAGGTCCCGGTACTATAACTCTCAGCACTTTGGATTTCTTTAACAGGCTGCTTGAGATATATTCAAGGAACAAAATCGATGTAAAAATAAATCTCAGGATCGACTCCATCGAAAAAGTGCAGGAGAACATCGACATCTATAACGAGCTTACATCTCTTTATTTAAGTCAGCATTCGCACGCCAAAGCCGCCATTACGGTAAACCAGCCCGTTCACGCGCCTGTAGAAAAAGCAGAACCTCCACTTGACGCAGACCTCATAATATTCTCAAATGTCCTTGCAGAGATGAGTGCGCCGCCCGCACAACGCGCCGCCGCTGTTGAGAGGCTTGCTTCAGAAAGCAGGAATCCCACCGTATTGCTCGTAGAACCCGCAGACCTTGTCAATTCAAAAGCCCTTCGCGTCACCCAGAATGCACTTATTAAAAATGGATTCACGGTTTATAGCCCGTGCACCTTCCTCTGGGGCGCAGTATGCACAGGCGGCGACTGCTGGAGCTTCAGGGAAGAAGGAAACATCCGTGTGCCTGAGTTCATGAGAAAAATGTCAGGCACGGAAGAGGCATACAGGTACCTGAATACTGATATGAAATTCACTTACGTGATTCTGCGAAGAGACGGCGCCGTAGAACATAAATACAGGGCAGGCGGCAAATTCGCCAGGCTTTCCCATCTTAAGAAACACGTGAAAAAGCGGATAAACGTGGTTGTTTCAGTCATGTCGGGAAACCTTGGGGACGATGAGGATCTGGTCTTCAAGATCTGCGACGGGACAACATCTATACCATGCTATGCGGTTCTCCATTCCTATCACATGAACGAGAATAACAGGGCGCTCACTGAGGCAGGTTACGGTGACATTGTTGAGATATTCGGCGCTCTTATCCGTGAGAACAGGGAATTTTCTTCATATAACCTGCTCATCAGCAGAAGTACAATCGTGATACCAGTGACATAGTTGCAAAGTTTTATCTTGACTTCCCATTGAATTAGGCACAATCGGTTTATTTCCTTAATTTTTTTGTCGTTTCATATCGAAAAGTGCCTAATTATTAGGCATATGAAAACACGTATCAAGAAAATTAAAGGTAAAGAATGCATCTATGAAATAACACCATACTATGATCCTGAAACAAAGACTGTGAAACAAAGAAGCAAATATCTTGGAAAAAACGTTACGGGTAAGCCCATCAAGATAAGATTCCAAACAAAACCGCTAATCTCAACACCAAAAAAAGTTCTTTCATACGACGAATTCGCCTAATGTGTCTGCTGTGAGATGCGAAACATTGTAGGTCGTACCATCGATTACCACTTTTGAAACACTCGACATAAACCCTCCTTTATCCCTCTTAATATCTTTTTCCTATTTAAATTTTATCCTTCAAAAAAAAATGAATTCTAAACGCGAAACTTTATGACATTACTTACAGTCATTTCACGATTCTGAAAATCATTCAAACCGCCATTTACCCGTTGCCATTCTTTTTTCTTCTGCGAAAATCAAGCATAGCGAGCAGGATAAGCACAAATAGGCAACCGAGCAGGAACATCAGCCCCGGATGCGCAGAAACCGTATCTGCAATATTCGTGAGAATATCCGGCACCCCTTTGCCCGCGGCGCCGCCCTCATGTATTAATGGAGTGGGCACGGGAGTCGGTACTGCGGTGGCTGCTGGTGGTTGAACCCCGGCTAAGGGCGTCTGGTTCATTTGCGTGACTTCTCTTATTACCTCTTTTGCGGAAACGTTAGCAACTTCCTGCGCGGCTGATAGGTTCAGGTTATCGGAAGCACTTTTAATATCATAACTATAAGACTTCATCGTCCCAGGCAGCGTGCCTGTCCTGAACAATAAAAACTCGATGATACTCGATGCGAACACCGCAGCCAGCACAACTCCCACATACTTCCTTAGAATATCAGTAATTGATTTCCTGTCTGTCTTTTCGGGTACGACGATAATGAGCTTCCGGATTGGTGCATATATCTTGACCTCCCTGCCCTTCTCGCTGTATTTTATTTTTTCTATCCTGATTAGCCCCACACTTTCCAGGTTCTCAAGGTTGTAAACGATGGTGGTAAGAGGAGTTTGCAGGCGCTCTGCGATGTCTGAGGCGGAAAGCGGTGCATCAGCCAGCAGTTCTATTATCCTCCGCGCCGTATCGTTGGAGATGACCTGGGTTATTTTCTTTGATTCCTCTCCAAGGGGCAGTATGAGGAGCTTTTCTTCGCCTTGTGGTTGTGATTCATTTTCTGGCATTTTAAAGGTAATTGGCGGGGATGTTAAAAGAGATTGCGTAAACTACGAATGGGTTCGAACTCTCTATCCACACATGGGAAAACTATATGTATTAAACATTATAATAGAAATACAACAGGTGTGTATATGAATACTCAAAAAATGGTAGGCTATATAGTGTACGCAATAGGAATAATTGGCGGCGTTGAAGGAGCTACGACGAACAGAGCACCCGTTTTAACGAGCGTGGTGTCTCTTGTGATTATCGTGGTCGGTGCATATTTGCTTGAGAAGTAACTAGAGCTCAGGTCAGAAAATGTTGCTGATACCTTGAAGATCTTGTTTCCCTTTTCAGAAATCATATCTCTCGCATGCCGCTGCAAGATTAATACAATTATGAATTAATTTTTTTAAATGAAATATTAAATTACCGCAGTTTTTAATATCTTGATTCGTATCTAACCGTACCACGCCTAATCACGGTTTTTTTACGTATAGGTGGTTACCATTCGTAGGTTTACAATTTAAACTTAACTGTTTTTTATGTTTGCTATCATTTCCTGAAATACTTCCACACTTCCTCTGCATCTTTTCTCCTGACCCCGGGCGCCTTCGCTATCTCCTCCACATCAGCCGCCCTCACTTTCCCCACCGATCCGAAATATTTCAGCAGCGCCCGTTTCCTCTTCTCACCTATGCCGGCGATCCCGTCAAGCTCAGATTCACTGATCCTTTTTCCCCTTAATTTCCTGTGATATCCAACCGCGAACCTGTGCGCTTCATCCCGGATCCTCTGAAGCAGTTTGAGCGCCGGCGAATCCTTCGGCAGGATTACCGGCGCCTCCCTACCAGGCAGGAAAATATATTCAAATTCCTTGGCAAGCGCCGCAGTTTTGATATTGAGCCCCAGTTCACGCATCGCAGCAAGTGCGGAGCCGAGCTGTCCCTTTCCCCCGTCTATCAAAACAAGGTCAGGCATCCTTTTTCCTTCCTCTTTCCTTCTCGAATAGGCACGCTTCACGACTTCCCCCATCATCGCAAAATCATCCGTTCCCTCCACAGTCTTAATCCTGAACCGCCTGTAATTCTTCTTATCCGGCTTCCCGTTCAAAAACGCAACAAGTGAACCCGTGGCGTCCGTGCCGCTGATATTCGATATATCAAAAGCCTCGATAATTGACGGCGCGGCAGGGAGGAAAAGCGCCTTCTGGAGTGCATCCAGCGCCTCGTTCTTACCTTCCTTAAGAAGCTGCATGCCAAGGAGCATCCTTGCGTTCTCCTGCGCAAGCTTCATAAGACCTTTCTCCACTGCATTCTTTGGGGTCTTGAGCTTTGAACCCTTATCTGCGAGCCACAGCGATATGGATACATCGGCTAACTCTTCCGGGATTATTAATTCCTGCGGCGGCATAACGTCAAGATAATATTGTTTAATAAAACTCGATAGCATCTCTTCCTCATCAGAGCCAGCCGTCCCAAGGGTAAACGTGTCACGCCCCCTGAGTTTCCCTTCGCTTACGTGAAAAAGCTGCAGGCTGGCAATGTTTCCCGAGACGGCATATGCAAGCACATCCTGTTCTTTTTTCCCCGGCATGTTCACACGCTGTTTGACGGAAAGTTCCTGAAGCGCATTAATCTCGTCGCGGATGTGTGCTGCTTTTTCGTATTCCTGAGATCCTGACAGCCGTTCCATATCTTCAGTCAGGGACCGGATAAGCTCATTGTGTTTTCCTTTCAGGAGATCTGCCACATTCCTGATAATTCCCAGGTATTCTTCTTTTGTCACCTTGCCAATACATGGGGCAGCACACTGTTTTATGTGATAATTAAGACACGGGGGGCATGGTAGCTTCTTCCTGCATCTCCTGATACCGAAACCCGAAGCCATTTTTATAAGTTCACGCACAGCTCCTGAATCCGGGTAAGGACCGAAGTACTGCGACCCGTCACGCTCCCGCCTGCGGGCAATGCAGATGCGCGGGTATTCCTCGTTCGTGATCTTGATGAAAGGATATGCCTTGTCATCCCGCAGCTTTACATTGTAGCGCGGCATGTGCTCTTTTATGAGGTTGGATTCCAGAACAAGAGCCTCAACTTCCGTGCCGGTAACGATATACTCAAGCCCCTCGATATTGCGAACCAGCAATCGTGTCTTTGGGGAGTCAGGTTCCCTGAAATAATTGCTCACCCTGTCCCTCAGGGATGATGCTTTTCCCACATAGATCACCTTATTCTCAATGTCTTTCATCAGGTAAACGCCAGGGGATCTCGGGAGTTTTTTCGCAACTTCTATATTTATGGTCATTAAATTACAATTTCAGATTCAGCTTGCGTTCCCATAATCATTTCGCATAAAATTTAAACAAAACCAGTAGCGATCATCGAGTTGGAAAGGGGCGACGGGCTGTGGCGCCCCTTTCGTCGATTGCCATCTGCGCATGGAAGGGCAGATGCGGGCTTTTCCCGATTCTTGGATAGGATACCACCACATCCCAACCCGCTTGTCTATTAATCGACAAACTCTACCATATATTTAATAGTATTTAATATTTTCGGTTATGTGTGTCTAAAATAAATATAGTTTAAACATCAATATTAATATTATCAAAATAAAAGCACAGACTTCAATCTTTTAATCAGGCGATTCGAAAAAAAGATAGGCTTATATAACAATAAGTTAACATAACATTCGATATGCAAACTCCGGTTTTCTTTGAAAAGATATTTGGTAATACAGCTCAGCTTACTGTTCTTGAATATTTGTTAAATAATAAAGACAATGACACTTATCTTTCCGGGATCGCGGCAGATACGGGTCTGTCCCATTCCACGGTTTCAAGGGTGATTGAGCCGCTTCTGGAAATAGATCTGATAACCGAGAAACCGCTGGGCAAACAGATAAGGGTTTTCAGGCTGAATCGGGACAGTGAACTTACAAAATTCCTCTTAAAATTCAAGGATGATCTGAGGACTATCATTGAAAGGGGTGGAAAATAATGAACAGTGATTCTATTGATTACAGGATCCTTGAACTTATAAAAAAGGATAGTAATATCTCAAACAATGAGATATCAAAGATAATTGGTGTCCCGGAAAATGAAATTGCAGCGCGGATCCGGAATTTTTCAGATACCAGGCCAAAAATACTGATAGTCGATGACGAAATGGATTCGCTTCTGCCTTTGAAGCGGTCGCTTGAACGTGAGAATTACAAAGTGGTTGAAGCGTATAACGGGCAGGAGGGTCTCAGGAAAGCTGCGGCGGAGATACCGGACATAATACTGCTTGATCTCATGATGCCTGGAATGGACGGTTATGAGGTCTGCAACAGGTTGAAAAAAGAAACTGCCCTGAAGAACACGCAAATAATCATGCTGACAGCAAAAGATGAGGTGGGAGATAAAGTCAGGGGTCTGGACCTTGGCGCAGATGACTACGTTACAAAACCCTTCAATCTAAGCGAATTGAAAGCCCGTATAAAAACCGCGCTTCGAAGAACAAGAAACTTATGATCCCTGCGGGGTATATGTGAGACTGCGATCAGAAATAATCCTGTTTTTTTTGTTGATATCCGTAATACCGCTTTCCATTGTAGCATATATCTCATATGACCATAGCAGGGAAGCCATCAGTGATTCAGTGATGGCGACCCTCCTCGGTGCGACTGAAAATACGGGGAATGCCATAGATAACTGGATGGGCGCAAGAAAGAATGATATACGCGTCGTCTCACAATCAAAGGTAGTCGTATGCATTGACAAAAAACAGCTCCATGAGTATTTTGGCTCATTTCAAAATGAGTACAGGGGTGTGTATCGTGAGTTTTTCATACTTGACCTCAACGGCAGCATAATTTTCTCGACCCTTGATCGCAAGGGAAATGCAGGCAGTGAGCAGTATTTCAAAGAAGCAGCGAATGGAAAACTCTTTGTGTCAGATCCATATCTTTCTGAATCTTCCAGTTCTTCGGAAATGATAATAGCCAACCCTGTTAAAAATAACGGCACCATCACCGGAATACTGGCAGCAAGGGTCAGCCTTGAGAATCTGTACAGGATAATCGAAAATATAGATATCGGGAAATCAGGGGAGGTTTTTATCGTCAATAAGGATGGGAATATCGTATTTAACAAGAACAGGTCGATGATACTGCTTCTTAATATCGATAACAATTATGCCGTAAAGGAGGTGACATATGAAAAGAACGGCATAGGCGAATATGTCAACTATAAAGGCGAAAAAGTGCTGGGTTCTTATTACTGGCTGCCTCTTTACAGGTGGGGGCTAATTGTGGAAGAGAAAATAGATGAGGCATACTCAGGAGTACTTACTCTCGGACAATTGATGGTAACTGTGTCTATCCTTGCGGTTATTTGTGTGGTTTTCCTTGCTCTGGTCATATCAAGGAGGCTCACAGAACCCATAAAATCCCTCGAAAACGGGGCTCTCGGTCTTGTTAAAGGTGACTTCAAGCCGATTCCCGTATCATCCACCAACGAGATCGGACGCCTCACCGAGATATTCAACCAGACAGCCACTGAATTGCTTTTTATGCGAAAAAAGCTTGAGGATAGAATTGAACTTGCAAATATTGACCTTGAAGAAAAGAACCGGGAACTCACACAGGCGAACGATGAACTCAAAAAACTCGATGAGATGAAGTCGGAATTCATCTCGCTTGTTTCTCATGAACTCAAGACACCTCTATCTACAATAAAGGTCTCGGCTGAATATCTCGAATCCGATGATAAAGCAGATCCTGTTGAACGAAAAGAGATTCTCCGGATAATAATCAGGAATATCGACAGGCAGACGCGTATGATAAACGAGATCCTTGACCTGTCAAAGATGCAGGCAGGGAAGATGGAGTTCCAGATCGAAAATGTCGACATCGGCGAAACCGTTAAGGTGGTACTTGAAAATATCGGCAGGCTCGCCCTGAAAAAGAATATTGCGATATCCCTTGATATCCCGGAGTCTCTCCCTGATGTTCTTGCCGATAAGGAAAAGCTTATAATCGTACTGAACAATCTTGCAGGGAACGCATTGAAATTCACCCCCGATGGTGGAAGAATAGTCATATCTGCCAAAGACCTTGGAGATAGTGTAGAGGTCAGAATGAAGGATACAGGAATAGGGATAGAAAAAGAAAAGCTGGAGAAGATATTTGACAAATTCTACCAGGTGGACGGAACCTCAAGAAGAAAAATAGGCGGGTGCGGTCTCGGTCTTTCCATAGCAAGCGGAATAATCCGGGCGCACGGCAGTGAGATCCAGGTAGAGAGCGAGCCGGGGAGCGGCAGCATTTTCAGTTTCAGATTGAAAAAGGCGTGACCATGAAAAAATATTATGTTCTCATATTGGTGCTTGTGGTTTTTGCAGGATTTGCTGTTTACGAGATGTCCCACTCAAAAAAAACCATATATACAGTTTCCATGACACCTGATGAGATGTCGGCAGGTCTGAAGAATGGCTCTATTGCAGGCTTCATCTCATGGGAACCCTATCCTGCAAAAGCAATATTTGACGGCTATGGCAGGTCTCTTGTTAATTCCAGTGAAGTGTGGGCAAATCACCCGTCGTGCGTTCTTGCAATATCCGAAGATGTGAAAGACGAAAATGCTATTAAAGCTCTCGTATGGGCGCATGTGAAAGGTACACGATTCATAAATGACCCGGCTAACAGGGAGAAAGTATTGAAATACGGGGAAGAATTCTCGGGACTTGACAGGGACCGCGTATCGGCAGCCATGAATAATACTATGTACATAGAATTTCCTGACATCGAACAGGTCAAAACAGAGATCGATATACTTGACAATGCAGGTGTGTTCAAGAACAGCATTACTTCCCTGGGATATAACAGCCGGGATGATTTCCTTGCGAATTTTTTCATTGACAGATATTACCATGAAGTAAAGGATGAGCTTGAAAAAAATCCCGAATGGGTACCGCCTGCTGCTAACGGAAGCATCAGGTTTGGGTATATAGAAGGCAATATTCACTACCTTGCATTTTACATTGCCAGGAAGGAAGGGTATTTTGAAAAGGCGGGACTGAAAAATTTCCAGTTAACCCCATACAGGAGCGGAAGGGCAGTAACAGATGCATTCAAGCACAGGGAAATAGATGCCGGGGTGCTGGGTTCTGCTGTTCTTCTGAGGTACAGGATAAACGATAACGGAATGGTATTTGCTGTAACCGGCGTGAACTCGGGCGGTTCTTCACTTGTGGTGAGTGCGAATTCTACCTTAAATAGCCTGGACGACCTGAACGGGAAGAGGATTGCCACACCCGGTTTTGGTACATGCCAGGACACCATAATGAGAAAGATGTTCGCAGGATATGAAATAAAAACTGGCTGATAAATGCTCTCACTGGAAGGCAACCGGGATTTTACTATCTGTTTATAATATTCCGGTATGGTTGAATGGCTGTTAGGTGAAACATCGATAGAGTTTCTTTCGAGTTACTGGATCTAAAATGATTCTCTGAATTATATCAACAAGTTTTGACAGCCCGCCTGTATTCGTCAGCTTTATGTATGATAAAAGTACAATATGATGATTGTGGGCAGGTTAATCTATTTTTAAGATACCACCATATTCCAACCTGCCCCAACCACCAATAAGAACAAAGTATGTTGCCGGGCTCGCAAAAAAACTGTTGATAAACACTCAAAAAATTAAGCAACACCGGAAGTTATATATCGATATATTCTGTGTAATTGTCTGGTGATTAATTTGGGTTCTGCAGCATGGATAGCAGTAATATTATTGATTGTAATTATTATGGTATTGCCGATAATTCCGCAAGAAAACTGTGCAAAGTTGTTAGGATATAATGTAGGTTGTGTTACTAAACATGTATCAATAGTACAATTGATATTTGGAAAATAAAGGAACTACAACCTGCCCAAACACCATGAGAAACGTAATCTGTTAAAAAAAAGCCCTGATACTGTGAATTCAGTTTATGGGAACTTCAAAGTCGTTGGAGGCATTTGCAGATTTTGAAATGCTGATTGCTAAGACACCTAATATGTCTTAGCCATAATAGCCATATTTTCCGTTCCCCTGCCGCAAACAGGACACTTTCCCGCGCCGCGCCCGAGTTCTCCTTCAGGAACACCGAGTATCCCTGCGCCCACCGCTTCTTCCATTGCAAGCCCGCAATCGCGCTCGCCGCACCACGGTATCCTTGCGATGCCCGTTGTGATCCTGTCCTTCACTTCTTCAAGTGTCTTGCAGTCTATTATTCGTTCTTTTAGCGATTTAGCAGATTTTTCCAACAGGCTCTCGTGAACAGCCCCGAACCGCTTCCTGACTTCTTCCGCGATGTTAACAAGAGGAGCTGTTTCCTTGCTCCCGTTATCCCTTCTTACGATAGTGGCGACATTGTTCTTCAGGTCGCGCGGACCTATCTCCACGCGCACGGGAACTCCTTTCATTTCCCACCTGTAATACTTTGCTCCGGGTCGCTCGTCACTTGTGTCAAGCGCAACACGTATCCCGTCTTTTTTCAGCACTTCTGCAACGTCGCTGCAAGCTTTCATCACATCATCGCTCTTTCCAAAAATGATCGGGATGACAACTACCTGCACAGGCGCCACTTCAGGAGGGAACAAAAGACCTTTATCGTCCCCGTGAATGGATATCAGCGCTGCGATACTGCGCTCCGAGATACCGTAGCAGGTCTGGTGTGCGTAAACCTGTTCGCCGCTTAAGTCTTCATATTTAATATCAAAGGTCTTTGCAAAGTTGTTTCCCAGATGATGAGCCGTGCCTATCTGAAGCGTTTTGCCGTCAGGCATAAGCGTATCCACAGCCATCGTGTAATCCGCTCCTGGGAACTTATCCCATTCAGGGCGCTTTGAGACTATCGTTGGAATTGCAAGCCTCCTGTAGAATTCCTGGTAAATGCGCGTTGCTTCTTTTACCTGCTCTGCCGCCTCATCCCAGGTGGCGTGAACCGTATGCGCTTCCTTAAATGAGGTTATTTCGCGAAGGCGGATAAGAGGGCGTGTGTGCTTTGTCTCGTACCTGAACGTGTTTACGATCTGATATATTTTTATCGGCAGGTCGGCATGGGAACGCACCCATACCTTATACATCGGATAAATGGCAGTCTCGCTTGTCGGTCGCATCGCAAGCCTGACATCCAGTTCATTTTTCCCGCCGTGGGTGACCCAGTATACTTCGTTCTCAAAGCCCTTTATGTGCTCCGCCTCCTTCATGAATTCGGTCTCCGGGATCAACAGGGGGAAAAGCGCTTCCTTGTGATCTTTATCAAGCAGTTCACGGATGATGGCATAGGTTCGTTTCCTGACATCAAAGCCAAAGGGGAACCAGACATACAGCCCCTTCACCGGGTAGCGCACGTCCATTATCTCTCCCACCAGGAGAAGTTCATTATACCATTCGCTGAAATTTGATTTTGATGGAAGCGCTGATTTCTTTTCTTCTGTTTGCTTTTCTGCCATAAGGTCACCGGGATGCTACTATAGTCTTAATGGCTATAAATTTTCTTAACAACACCTATTTTTTGAGATTTATTTTTCTGCTAATTTTTCAAGAATTCTCTCAAGATTTTGGTTATGCACTCTCTGCTCTGATACAAAAGAACTCATTACGGAAGTATCCGATTTAATATCCCTCAATACATCCACTCCTATATCCAGCTTTCTGCCTATTTCACTGATTTCATCTGTATAGAGCTTTGAGAATTTTTCTGGAAGGTAAATATGGAACGGTATCTCTTCTTTTTTAATATCTTCGATTACAGCGCCTTTTTGTTCTCCTTTTGTCTGAATTTCTTTGAAAAATTTGGTAATAACGCTATTCTCTCCTCGGCAGACCATTTTTACACTTCCATCCGAGGCATTAAAAACGTAACCTGCTAACGCCAGCAGTCTTCCAATATCTTCTATAAGATTTCTAAACCCTATATCCTGCACTTTACCAATAATTGATACGTTATAGCATTTCTGCATTGTCCAACTAATTGTATTAAACGATAATAAGCTTAACCTGAATAAGTCCTAAAGGGTGGTTACCAAAGCCACCTTATAACCGTTGGTAACTTTTTTTCACCCCCTATGTAAGATATGCTACAGAACTAAGATTTTCTTTTATACCGTGCTGCAATCTC
>CABMHZ010000203.1 GCA_902386115.1 uncultured archaeon
ATATACTTAACGATTGTGGCCATACATTAATTATAAATGCTAAGTACTTGTATTAGGGTTGCCCACTTTAAGGGCCGCGCCGGGTAATCCCGGGGCTAAAGCCAGAGGAGGATAAAGATGGCTAAAAAAGAAGAAGCGAAAGAAACAAAAGAACCGGTAAAGGAAGCCCATAAAAAAGAGGCTCCCAAGAAAGAAGCGAAAGAAACAAAGAAAGAAGCGCCCCAAGAGGCGAAGAAAGAGAAGAAAGAAGATAAAAAAGAAGATAAGAAACACGAGGGGAAAGGGGAAGAGCACGCAAAGAAGGAGCGGAAAGGCGCTCCGAAAGAGGCGAAAAAAGAAGCGCCCGCGGCAAAAGAAGCAGGACCCGAAATAAAACATATCGTGCGCATCGCCGATACAGACCTTGACGGCAAAAGATCAGTCCAGTATGCACTTACGGGAATAACAGGCATAAGCCGCCGCGTTGCAAAGATCATTACAGTTAACTCAGGTCTTGATCCGATAGCCACGATAGGATACCTGAACGATGCGGATATCGAGAAATTACAATCATCGGTGGACAATATATCCACGATCCTCCCGACATGGATGATGAACAAGCAGAATGACATATTGACGGGCGATGACAGGCAGGTTCTTGGAACCGATGTGATGTTGAGCAGGAATGAAGATATTAACCTCATGAAGAAAGTCCGTTCATACAAAGGCGTGAGGCATGAGCGCGGTCTCAGAGTAAGAGGTCAGCGAACCAGGTCCACAGGCAGAAAGGGAAGGACTGTTGGCGTATCGCGCGCTTCGATCGGAGCGGCACAGGCAGCAGCCAAAGAGGGCGAAAAGAAAGAAGAAAAGAAGGCGGGGGCTAAATAATGGGATACCCGGGAAAGAACACAAAATCGTATGAAACGCCAAAACATCCATGGCAGGCAGCAAGAATTGCCAGTGAGGTCGAACTCGTAAAGACCTACGGTCTCAGGAATAAGAAAGAGGTATGGAAAGCCCACAGCCGTCTTAAGAATTACAGGGAACTGGCAAGAAAACTGCTCGCAGAGAGCGCGAAAGGAACGCTGTCCGGGCATATCAAGGTTGACGCAGAGAACATCCTGAACCGGCTGAAACGGTACGGCCTGTTGAAATCAGAAGCAACGCTTGATGACATCCTTACCCTCCAGGTAACCAATTTCCTTGACAGGAGACTCCAGACACAGGTGCACAAGCAGGGACTTGCCAATACACCCAAACAGGCGCGGCAGTTCATTGTTCACGGTCACATCTCCGTAAGCGGCACGAAAGTCACAGTCCCGGGTTACATTGTTTCAAAGGATGATGAACTGGGTTTGAGTTATTACGGCAATTCACCGTTAGCCGGTGAAGCCCATCCTTCAAGACCTGCACAGGTCGCAAAGGAGATCGTGCAGGAAACTGTTAAGCCGGCACAGCCGAATACAAAGACGGAGGTTAATTAATGGCAACTGAAAAATGGGGCGTAGCCCATATATATTCCTCGTTCAATAATACCCTGATAACGATCACGGACCTGACGGGAGCAGAGACAATTGCAAAAACAAGCGGCGGAATGGTAACAAAATCAGCAAGGGAAGAGAGTTCCCCGTATACAGCCATGCAGATGGCTAACCAGATAGCCGAAAAAATAAGGGATAAGGGAGTAACAGGCATACACATTAAAGTAAGAGCTCCCGGCGGCAACATGCAGCGCAGCCCAGGTCCCGGCGCCCAGGCAGCCATACGTGCTTTTGCCCGTGCAGGGATCAAGATCGGGCGGATCGAGGATGCCACACCCATACCCCACGATGGTACGAAAGCCAAAAAGGGAAGGCGCGTGTAAAATGGATATTGACATTCTTGAATTATCAGAACGCAAGGCAAGGTTCGTTCTTTCGGGCGTGTCTGTGTCATTTGCCAATGCTTTGAGAAGAGCCATACTGGCTGAAGTTCCGGTAATGGCTATTGATGAGATCAATATCTATGATAACACGTCCGTACTGTTCGATGAACAGCTCGGATTGAGAATGGGTCTTATTCCACTGAAAGCGGAAACAAAGAATTTTAATTTACCGGAGGAATGCACCTGTGAAGGAAAAGGCTGCCCGACGTGCCAGGTTTCAATGACACTGAGCGCAGAAGGTCCCAAGGTAGTTTATTCGGGTGACATCGTGTCTTCAGACCCCACTGTGCGCCCTGCAGATGCGACCATACCCATCGTGGAACTCAAAGATAAACATAAGGTCGTGATGGAAGCCATTGCAAAGCTCGGAACCTACAGGAAACATTCCAAATGGCAGGCTGGTATCGCAAGCGGATACAAGAATATGCCTGTTCTGACCTTCAGGGAATGCGACCTGTGCGGAGAATGCGTAAATGTATGCCCGCGCGATATACTTAAGATCGAAGGGAATAAAGTAAAGCTCACTGACAAAGGCGCCATTGAGTGTTCGCTGTGCAAGTTATGCGAAGAAGCCTGCGATATGGATGCTGTTTCAGTCAGCTATGATCCGGAATCTTTTGTGATGACGTTCGAGACAAGCGGCGGAATTACTGCGGCACAGCTTGCAGTTGAGGCCGCAGGCAGCATCAAGACAAGAGCACAGAAGATGGGGGAGATACTCGATACGCTTTAAAGGGTTCACGCCCCTGGCACACGTATTGCCCTCGCAATACGTGTCAAAGCCTATCAATAAAATATATCTTATGGCTCTGCTATAAGGAGCATTCTATTTGCGGAGGTTGCCCAGACCGGTCAAAGGCGCCAGCTTGAGGGGCTGGTTTCGAAGGAATTCGTGGGTTCAAATCCCATCCTCCGCACTTCATATCATTTCTTACAAATGATCCAGATAATATCCGGCAGTATCTTGATCTTCTCATCAAAACCATTATGAAAACGATTTAGCAGTTATTGGTTTTTTGCATCGAAAGCTATTTAGATGAGCATGCATATAAGTCAATCGTGGAAAGGTGTTCGTGATATCTGTTATGAGTGAAAGTGTCAGGGTATCGGGAAAAAAATCTGAGGCAGTGAAAGAGGAGAGACGAGCGCAGGTCCGAAAGGTCAATCATTCACAACCTGTAAATTCCTTAGTTGATCATATTCTGTTCCTAGAGGGGTATCGGCAACCAAGCGGTGGCTAGATTGATTAAATCAGGTACTTTAAGAGCAAAACTCAAGGTTGGTCAGCCTGGCGATATTTATGAGCAGGAGGCTGACAGGGCGGCTGAGCAGGTGATGCGAATGCCTGAGACCTGTGCTTCAAAGAAGAGAAATTGTGCTGTGGATAATATCTATATTCAGCGAAAATGTCCAGAGTGCGAAGGTGAAGAAATACACGCAAACCTGCTTGAAGAGGACCTTCAAGTTCAACGAGAATCCGCCAGTCCATCTGAAGTCAACCCTGACCTGGAGGCAAATATTAATTCTTTGAACAGTGGAGGTCAGCCATTGCCTGAATCCACGCGCGCTTTCTTTGAGCCGAGATTTGGATATGATTTCAGCGGTGTGCGAATCTATACCGATTCCCGGCGCAGCCTTGATGGCAAAATCCATTAACGCCCAAGCCTTTACACACAGTCGGGATATCTATTTCGGCGCTGGCCAATATAAGCCGGAAACCCATGAGGGTAAAAAGCTATTAACACACGAGTTGACACATGTCATTCAGCAAACCGTCTCAGACAATTCTATCAGTTCGCTACAGCTTAAAGAAAACGAGGGAAAAAGCCCGGAGTCCCCATGTTTCAAGGGTCAGCCAACGATTGAAGCATGCTTTCACGGTAAACATCGAATGCTGGTCGGCGAGCAGGATCATGACGCTGTCCGGAGGGTACAGTATGCACTGATCGCTGCCGGTCATGAAATGCCCAAAACCACCAGGAATGGTACGGCTCCACCGGACGGCAAATATGGTGAAGAGACAAGTAATGCCGTTATTGCATTTAAAAATAAATACCCCAAAATATCCCCCAAAGACGGCGTTGTAGGGCCACTAACATCAGAGGCATTGGATGAGATTTGTAAGACCAAACCTTGTTGTCCAGGCGATATCGAACCACCCAAGCATGACATACCGCCTACACAATATAATCCGCCCATGATTTTATTTCCTAATGAACTGCGTGGCTATACCCGTCCAATTATTATAAAAAAACCACCCCATCCTGAGAAAGAACCGCCTCCGACAACAGAATATATAACTGAAAAATATAGTTATCTGGCTCCAAAAGGATCTTTTTATCCACTGAATAGGGTTTTTAATACACTAAGCGTACGTGCCGAAATAGAAGCTAATATTAATTTAATCCCAGAGCCTCCAAAGCCAGAAGATCCTTGCAGAAGGGGTGGAGCTAGTACAAAAGCAACTATAACGAGCGAAATGCAGGGCTTTGGAACAGAAGACAATTTTAGCCTCTTAAGAGAGGATAATTGGAAAGTAACCTTATCATCCGGACCGTGTAGTAATTTACCAGAGTTTGAATATGTGCCTCTTACATTGAATATAGATAAGTTAATCTGTCAATAGCGGTCTAATTTTCCCCATTTTCAGCGGGATAA
>CABMHZ010000204.1 GCA_902386115.1 uncultured archaeon
CAATATTCTAAAGAACGATTTCCATGGCGAATGGAATTATACAATTTGTCCAAAAACAAGGGGTAAATAAGCAAGTTATTTTGTAACAATCCCTAAGATCGGTTACTTTCAAGATATTTGCCTAACCTGAATCAGGAATTATCATGTCCCTCGAAAAACTCTTTACAGGAAGTGCAACAGCAAAAATACTGGATGTTCTCTGGGAATATCAGGATATCGATCTCACGCTAACCGACATAGCGGACGAGGCAGGAATCCATTACACCACCCTCATGAAAGCTCTGCCTTTATTAGAGGAAGTTGGGGTGGTCACGATGACGCGGCAGGCAGGAAATGCCAAGCTGTATCAGATCAATAAGAATGATGCAGTGGTAAAAAAGTTAATCAAATTCCTGAACGAATTGAACCTTCGTCTTGCAGAAAAAGAAGCAGTCCGACAGGAAGTGCCTGCGCTTCGAAAAGAAATGGTTATTGCTTAAGAGGTTAATAGTCAATTACAGAACCGCAGATAAACACAGATGAACGCAGATTTATGGCTACCATGAGAACCGTTGCAGATATGTTTGCCGAGATGAAGGCGATAGCAGACGAGGAAGGTTACCAGTTCAATCCGGTTGAAAGAGACCTTAACGACATCCTCCAGGGCTGCTGGAACAACGAGCACAGGTACGGATATCCCTCATGCCCGTGCAGGATTGCGAGCGGCGCGCTGGCTGACGACATGGATATAATCTGCCCCTGCAATTACAGGGACGCAGATACAGCTGAATTCGGATGCTGCCTGTGCACGCTGTATGTTAACGATGACTGGATTAGCGGGAAAAAGAAACATGACCCGATACCGGAACGGCGCCCGCAGGAATATTATGTGAAAGGGTATCCGGCTATAATGGAACAGAAAGGAGCAGGAGGAAAAGAAATGGCTGAAGTTTACAGGTGTACCGTGTGCGGATACCTCTGCGCGAGGGATGAGCCGCCCGACCTTTGCCCGATTTGCAGGGCGAAGAAGGAAAGGTTCGAGAAGTTCGAGATGAAATGATGGAAATGGTCTGTATTGGTTTAGTAACAGGATAGGTTTAAATAGAGATAAGGGCAGATACTGGAAACGTATCTAACGGTGGAATTATGGTAGAAACTAAATTTTGTACAAGATGCGGTGAAAAGATCGATGTTTTAGCGGAAATCTGTCCTAAATGCGGAGTCAGACAGGCAGCGACAGGTTCTGTCACAAAAGAGAAGAAAGAGCCGTGGCTTGCGGCTCTGGCAAGTTTTTTCATTCCCGGGCTTGGGCAACTATATACCAATCAATCATTTGGAAAAGCAATGCTTTTATTCTGTACTTTCTGGCTCGTCCTGCCATGGATTTATTCTATTTATGATGCTTATAAGAAAGCTCAAGAGATAAATGAAAGACAATGATGTAAAAACATCAATTCCTATTTTTTCCGATCTCAAAAAAGTAATCGATGAAGTTGGCGAGGATAGGTTTTTAGCATTAATTGCACATCACGAACCCGACCAGTTTTATAAAACCATCCAATTCAGGATTTTTAAGAAGTCAGTACGGTTGTGTACCCGGTGCACAGGGATATATCTTGGAATAATAGCGACAATAATTTTGTTCCTGTTCACTATAAACATCCCACATATCTTTCAACTGGTAATTATTTTTGTTTTCCCGATCCCTGCAATGCTGGATTGGGGTCTTGATAAATACAACCTCCGGAAAGGGAGCAATACGACCAGGTTTGTATCCGGGTTCATGTTAGGGATATGCTACATCTTCCTCTGGGCAAGGTTCATTCGGAATCCTCTTGATGTTGTAGTGTGGTCGGTTGCCGTGGTTTATTCAGCGATTGCGGGAGTTATCTTGTACACCCATAAGAAAATTATGTAAGTCGGTCACACTAAGAGAAAAATCTTTTGAGCCATCGAACGATGAAAATCGTTCAGACAGCCTCGATTATGATTTTCTTTTCCTTTACTGCAACCTTTACGTTGGAGCCTTCTTTTAATCCGATAACGTCTGCAATCTCCTTTGGAATCCTGACCGCAAGGCTTCCACCAATTTTAAATGTCTTTCTTGTGAACAGGTTATAAAGGGCTTCATATCCTTTTTCATCTATCCACTCATCCTCGCATTTCGGGCAGATCTCGACACGCGCGAAAATGCCTTTCTGTATCTCTCTTTTTTCTTTCTTCATAGGCGTTTCACATATTGGGCAGGTGGTCATTTGGCTTTGCAACAGATAAAATCAAACTATATTCATGGTTAAAACTTGTAAAGCTTCCCTTCTTCTGGCAGCTCGATATTTATTCCAATATCAGCTATAAATCTCTGGAAAAGCTCTGGTCGATTCGTATGAATCGGGAACACTTTTTTCGGTTTTATCTCCTCAATTGCCTTTTTAAGCTCGTGCGGTGTTGCATGTCCTGATGCGTGTGCTTGGTAGAGGGGAATACCATAGTGAGCGAGCCAGTTTAGAAGCTTATCAAAACTTATTTCCATCTCTTCATCAAAAGGTTCACTTGATGATAGGATATATACACTTCCTGTAACGGGTCTAATTTCGGTCATTTCCGTCATGTCATAAAGAGAGGCCACCATCACTATTTCCTTCTGCAATCTGTTGACATCCTGCGCATCGATAATATTGTTGCCATAATTTGACTCGATGATTTTTTCGTATTCTCTGGTCTGCTTTTTTTTCTTCTTGAAAATGCAAATGCTTGGGTCATTGAGTTTGAATAGATTTAGTTTTGGATCATCTTTTAGCATGTGAACCATGAATGCCTGTTTCATGGAAAGTGCAAGTCTTTTCCCCTGTGACTTCACAACGTCATAAAAAGTTCTTAGCCTATCGATGTCTCCCCCCGCGAAACCTGCCAGCACAAGTCCAGTAGTTTGCGAAATTACCTTACCTACTTTCTCTTTAACTTCATCTTCACTTTCGATTTTAGATGAATCAATATGCGTTCCTTCAATTATTAACACATCCGGCTCTGCTTCCTTTGCTTTTTTAATGAAATCCGCCGACATGCTCTTTTTTGCCCCATGCATCCTTATATCGCCAGAATAAGCGATAGTGCCACCAGATGTCTCAACAATAAATCCATATGCTCCAGGAATGCTATGATCAACATGGACTGGTGTTACTTCGATAGGTGAAAAATCCCGGACAATATCTCCTGTCCTGAATGGCTTGAAATCCTTCATTATTTCTTTACCATTCTTCTGAGTCATTTTCGCTATAGTGTAACCTTCTCCTATAGATTGACCTGCAAACTCTCTTGCGAGTATGATGTTCATTGCTGTTTCACCGCAATAAATAGGAAAGTGGTCTTTGAGAAACCGTATCGAATCATAATGATCTGTATGTGGATGGCTGATGAACACGGCGCCGAGATCGCAGCAGCCCTCGTCTTTTTCATAAAGCCCTTTCATGCAAGGGAGTATGCCGAGTTCAAGAAGATGCGCCTCTTCTCTGGCTTTTATGAACGGTTCTTCAAAATACATTTTTTCTTTTGCGAAGTTTTTTCCGAAATCGAGGAAGATCTTTGTTTTATCTTCGATGAGGATTTTGTTTCCTCCTATCTCATTTACGCCGCCGTGGAATGTTATGGTCACCATATTTATCACCAATTTCTTAAGATTTCAATTATTTATGAAATTTTCAATTACTTTTCTTAGCTCTTCGTAGCAAATTGTATCATTCTCATCAGGGAATAATTTTATTCCCCCGATTTGGTCTTTAGTATCATATTTTGGATGCTCTTCTGTAGTGCCAAGATAGATTGCATAAGCAGCTTCAACAATGTGTTTGCCATCCTCTCCTCTTATTGCTTCTTTATAAACGTGCATTTTATTGATCGCACTTTCGGGATCATTCGGGTCGCCTGAATCCAGATTTGACCTGTATTTCGGATCAAGGACAAGTATTCTGGATGGTTTGCCATCGATTCGCATTTCAAGAGTAATATCAGGGTATACCTTCCTTCCTGTATAAGTCTCATACTTTTTTTGATAGAAAAGTGAAATGCGCTTTTCATTATTGGAAAGCTCAAAAAGACTGTTATTTCCCTCGTTCAATCTGAAAAGATAGCTGATCTCGTTCTTTTCGATGAAATGCTGATACTTTTTCCAGTCATTCATATTGCAGAGGATGTCTATTATCTGGATGATAGCCCAGTATTCATATAGTACAGGAATTTCAAGAATAGGAAGTGTAAGATTTTCTGAGAAATCAAAAAAAGGCATTTTAATAAAGTCCTTGAATATTTCATGGAAGCGCATGTAATTTGCTTCTCTTTGAAGGACTGGCGTATGATATGCAATATTATCGGTTTCTGTAACATTTTTCAGGAATGAATACCGTTTCATGAACTGCACTTTTTTATGGAAGTCTTTGCAGTCCATGATATATTTGTCAATTTTTTCAATCTGCCATTTCTCTGATTCCTGGCACTTTTCCTGCTCAAATCTCTTTTCAACCAGCTTTGAGCATATAGTTATCAGCGTAAGGAATCGTTTTAGCAGTTGGTTCTCAAAGACATTGAATGTCACCGCTGTTCGATAAACAGGAACAGTATCAGGCAAATGCCGGTTTCCATTTATATCTTTCAATAACTCCTGAAGTTCAGGCGCGATTGACCCATTCGGCGCTTTTATTAAACCTCCACCTTGGGTTGCGATATCATATATCACATCGGCATCAACCATATCAAGCGCATAAAAGTTATCCCTTCGAGTTTCTTTAATAAGTTTTTTATTAGGATTCAAAGATATCTGATACACGATATTCTCTAATTTTTTCATATTGGCTTCGAGAACTTTGAATTGCTCCAATGGAGTTGGAGGTACGAATTTTCCTGCGCTTTTGGGTATATGCGAAGGATTAAAAAGATTGAAAATCTCAAGATGTTTTCTTCGAATCGAATTTAGCATGTATATAAAATTCTGGCTGTTGCCGCCTTCATCGAACTTTGAGAGCACATCGAGGCGCAGCGTATATTTTTTGACCCTGTTATCTTTTGTTTTTATCTCAAATCCCGGCTCGAATATTCCTGCAAAATTGATAGGAGTCCAGCAATAGGCAATGACACTATGATCATCTGTATCTTCTCTTTTTATAGTATCCTTACACTTCGGAATTAACAGCCTGCATATCTTTTCATTTTCGTTCAGCCTATAAGTCAACAATATTTTACCAGTTTCGGCAAATCTGTGATCTATGCATAAAACCTTTTTTTCATCAAGCTCGCTTCGATCATATTCGCGTACAAAGCCCTTTGATTCGACCTTCAGCGTCCAATCGTCACTGGTAGAAGTAATCTGTGTAACCATTATCGAGCGCCCCGATCATCTGGTCAAGTTTTTTTGTGGATTGCGGATTTTGTAGGGATTTTAATTTATCTTGAATGATTTCCCGCAGGGATTTAAGCGCCTCTCTTATGCTTTCAGGCCCCTTGATGCGTGGGAGTATCTTTTGCTTTATCTGGAGATCAAGCGCGGTATCAGTTGTGAAATCATCACTTACCATAGTTTGGGCGAAATACATATAGCGCAGGATTTCATCGCGTATCCTGTATCCGAAATGAAGATGATTTTTCTCTAAAGCTTTTTTGTTGATTTTGTGTAAGAATCCAGCCAGTTCATCCCAATTCTCATTCTCCCATTGCTGGTATGTTAATGATGCTGTGGCTTTTATCCTTACCTCATCATTCAGGAAATGCTTTTTAAAGAGTTCAATGAGTTCAGGATTTGCCGGTGCAGCATCTTGTTTTTCCCGTGATTCCAGGAGATTGATCTCATGGAATTCGATTGTATTGGCTCGATCAAGAACTTTTGGCGAGAATCTGTAGGTAGTTTCGTCCATGTTCACTGTACCTGTAAAGAAGAGATTTGAAGGAATGGTAATTTTATCCTGCATTTCTTTTCCATCTCCTGTTTTGATCAGACCATATCCTTTCAGTGAAATCTCTTTTGACCCTGATTCCATGGCGCTCAGGAAAGTGGAAAAATAATATTCCACTCGCGCCAGGTTCATCTCATCAAGACATACGAAATATGGATTTTCGGGGTCATGCGCCGCTTTCATTATGAAGTCAAGAAATTCTGTTGACTGGTATTGCTTTGTCAGAGGATTGTAATATCCAAGAAGATTCCTGTCATCGTTCCAGTCCGGTCTTACAGGCAGCAGAATACTTTGGTTTTTAGTGTCTTTGCATACGGCCTGTGCAAATAATTCTGTTATTTTTGTCTTGCCTGTGCCGGAAATGCCTGTGAGAATGACAAAGGGTTTGGTTTTAAGGGAGAGGTAGTAGTTAGTGATTTGCTGGGGGGAAAAGGTGAAGCCGGCATTTCTTATACGATCGTTGATGGCTAACACCATATATTGTTCTGGGTTATGAACTGGTATCATAATATCTCTGCCTGCTTCATCATTTGTAACATAGTACGGTGGTATATTTTTCATATCATTTTATCTTGGCTTAACAGTCGCCCATTCATTTTTTATTTTTTCTCTAACTACCGTCTTCCAATCTGCTGATAATTTTATGCTCTTAGCTTCTGCAATTTGTTCCATTTTCAAGATAATATCATCAATCGTATGCACTTCATTTGAACCCAATTCTATTCTTGCTTGGTTAAATATCATTAAGTGCTTATCATCTTCGGAAGATAATGCTTGTTTCCTAGGTGTTTCATTCATTCTTTGATTTAAATAATTCGCAATTCTTTGAGCACTGTCCTTTGTATGATAAGATTTAAAATCTGCAGATATACCATTTATTTTTATTTTGGGACTGTCATTTCCATTATTTATACCGCAATCAACGTCTATTATTATTCCTTCTGCACTTAACTCAAATTGACCACCAAACAAACCTTTTTCATCTTCAATAATTTTAAAGTTCCAATTGGTTGGAGGTATCTTTAATAATGGTTTAATTTTGCTAATTTCAATAAAATCAAACTTGTCTGTTATGAAACATGCAATAAAACCATCACATATTATCCAATTTATTGGATCGTTTGTTTTTCTACTTGAAACCATGTCAAGACTGCCATTTCCTTTTAATTTATCAACCCAGCCTTGTGACAAGCCAACCTGATAAGTATATAGATTCACTACAGCTCTTTCAGAATTGGCTTTTAGTTTTATTGATTGTCCTTTATCGTCGATACAATCAAAAATAATGATCCCATTTTCATAAGTAACTCTTTTTGGGACTGCTCTAATTCGTGTAGGATTCAATAAAGATCTTGCATTCCTTTTGCTATGGGCATTTATTTCCAAGTTAATACCTCCAATATAAATTTTTTTAATAAGTAAACTACTCAGGGCTGGAAGCCCTGAGCGTTCGTTGTGGTTTCGGTTTGCTATGATTATGGTTAACAATTTTTCCGAAATTGTGCACGTAATATTCAGTCCCAACAATTCTTATTCGGGAATA
>CABMHZ010000205.1 GCA_902386115.1 uncultured archaeon
GCTGAAAATATCCAGGCATACAAACTCACGAACCACCGGCACCGCGCAGAGATAGTGCAGGAACTTACGCGGCTTGACGGGAAGCTCAAAAAAATCAGCTTTACTCCCCACGTGATACCTTCAGTGCGCGGGATACTGACCACAGCGCATATTTTCGTAAAACGGGAACTTGACATAGATGGATTGACTGATATATATGATAATTTTTATAAAGGCAAGCCATTCATAAGGCTGATAAAGGGAATACCGATGCTGTGCGGCGTACGAGGCTCCAATTTCTGCGATATCGGCTTTGAGATCGATCAGGGAACCGACCGGATAGTTATTATATCAGCAATAGACAATCTTGTTAAAGGAGCGTCAGGTCAGGCAATACAGAATATGAACCTAATGTTCGGGTTAGACGAAACGATGGGTCTGTGGAAGCCAGGGATAGCTCCATGAGGAGATAATATGAACGTAAAAGATGCGATGAATACGGATGTAATCACATGCAAGCCGGGTGACCCTGTAAGTAAACTTGTAGAAGGGTTCAAGGAAAACCATATAAGCGGAATGCCAGTGGTTGAAAAAGATAAAGTGGTCGGAATAGTTTCAGAGACCGACCTGCTCAAATTATTTAAAACCCCTGAGGTCTCTGAGGAGTTGTTTCTTCCATCCCCGTTTGAGATAATCGAGATGCCAATAAGGAGCGTGATACGGTTTGAAGAGTTCAAGAAAGCCCTTGAGGACATACATATGAAGCCTGTAAAGGATATAATGAAAAAGAAAGTTTATTCCATATCACCCGATAGCAGTCTGGAGGATGCATCCGAAACAATGGTCAAGCACAGGGTAAACAGGCTTCCCGTTATCGAGAACGGAAAACTGGTCGGAATACTTACAAGAAGCGACATAATCCGGGGCTTGTCAAAAGAACAGGAATAAACAATTATGAAACACGTCGAGGGCGGCATTTGCGCGGTGAGAGGGGTCAGGGCTAACGGTATAAAGCAGGGAAAGAATGGTCTGGCTTTGATGGTCTCGGATGCAAAAAAGCTTGTTACAACCGGTGTTTTCACGCGAAATAAAGTCATAGCCGCCCCTCTTATTATCACCCGTGAAAATCTTAAAAAAAAGGAATTAAAAGCCATCATTGCAAATAGCGGATGCGCCAATGCGTTCACAGGCGAGAAGGGCATCCAGGATGCAAAGTGGATGGCAGGTCTCCTGTCAACAAAACTGCAATGCAGCCCGGAAGAAATTGGCGTAGCATCTACGGGTGTCATCGGGCGTTATCTTGACAGGGCGTGGCTTTCTGGACACATCGATGAGGTATATGACAGCCTTTCAGGATCAAAAGATGCCTCAAATGCCTGCGCCCGCGCGATCATGACCACGGATACCACAATGAAAGAGGTTGCAGTTGAACTTGATAACGGTGTGCGCATAGCAGGCATAGCAAAGGGTTCGGGGATGATCGAACCCAATATGGGAACAATGCTTGCATTCTTATTTACAGATGCGGCTTTATCCAGGAAAGCGCTTGATGCTTCTTTAAAAAAAGCTGTTGATAAAAGTTTCAATATGGTAGTGGTGGACGGCGACACGAGCACCAATGACATGGCGCTCCTTACAGCCACTGTTTACAGGGAATGCTATGAAAGAACGTTCCTGGAAGGTCTTGACCACGTTTGCATAAGTCTTTCAAAGATGATTGCAAGGGATGGCGAAGGCGCGACAAGGCTTATCGAGGCAAGAGTGAGCGGGGCAAAAACCGTGAAGGATGCAAGAGCTGCAGCCAAGGCAATCGTGCGATCGCCTCTTGTGAAGACGGCAATATACGGGAAAGACCCGAACTGGGGAAGAGTAGTCGCAGCAGCAGGGTATTCAGGCGCAGAGGTTGACCAGGACAGGATATCGCTTAAGTTCTCCGGGAATGATAAAGAGGCTGTGCTTGTTGATTCTGGTAAGATAATCGAAGGAAAACTCGATGAGTTAAAGAGCCTGATGGAAAGCAGGGAAATAGTTATCGAAGTCGATATAGGTCTTGGTGAAAATGGCGCAACTGCATGGGGATGTGACCTTACATATGATTATGTTAAGATCAATGCCATGTACACGACCTGAATTTGGAAATAAAGTTTTTTTTGCTTGAAATCGAAATAATATTTGATTGAAACAGTAAAATGAAATTTATAGAGTTGGAAAAAAGTATAAATACAGGATTGTATAACATAAATTCATGCGTTTCAGGGAAATTTTTGCAATATTCATTTTACTGTTAGTGATAATTGCAGGGATATCGATACCTCTCTGGTGGGACTATGCAGCTCCGCACATATTAGGGCTTCCCCAGTACATAGAAGGTATTATCAACGGCAGCAAAGGTTTTATCGATACTATTTTGAATGGAAGAAGATGAAATTCACTTTTTTTCCTCAGAAACGAACTTACAGTGCTGATACCCGGTCCCGAAGCATTCAGTTTCTTTGAAAGTATATTCAATGTCAAGCCTGCTTGAAAAAATACCCTCCAGTATCCCTTCATCCATGGAGCAGAGAGTTTTCCCCACGTTTGGCATCTTACTGCAATGGTAGCATCCCGTCACTATAACCGCAGGTCTGCTGCTGTTGGTGATCGTCATATCCCCCAGCTTTTGTGAACTCCAGAATTCTGAAAGTTCCTGTAATAATCCGTATGCATCATCCGCCTCGAACTCAGGTCCGAGCCTTGTGCCTATATCCCTTCCCAGCCGTTTCAAGATAGGTTCCGGGTTAAAACCGTATGCTTCCATACCATATCTGACTGTTTGAAAAATATGCATTATCAAAGACTCCCCGTTAATCCCGGATACCTCAAAGGTGTCAAGGTTCTTGTGATAGTGCTTCATCATGGGCATTTCCGAATAAGCAACGCACACGGAATTCAGAAAAAAATATTTTTTTCTTTTGTCGTCAGGAGATGATCTTTCCAGGATCAGGTTAAGCTTCTCAAGGTCATCAAGGTGTACCGAGATGGTTGATTTGGCTTTTCCTGATTGCTCTACAAGGTCATCGAATGAGACGGATCCATCTCTTAACATATCAAGTATTTTCAGCTTGACCGGGCTATCCAGGGCAACTATTCCGTTTTCGGTAGAAAATATCATCATATTCCGTGTGTTACCCATGATTTCTAAATTGTCCTGGTAATATAAATAATGTTCGTTTTTGTACGAATATAAACTACTGATTAAATTTGAATTATTCAAATAACCTGTCAAGCAGCCAGTCGGGGTCGAACCTGACAAGGTCTTTATAGCTCTGACCTACTCCGAGGAAAAGAATGGGCTTGCCGGTGGTATATGCTATGGATATGGCTGCCCCGCCTTTTGCATCAGCATCCTGTTTTGTAAGTATTGTGCCGTTGAACGGCACTGCGCTGTTGAACAGCCTTGCGCGCTCAACTGCATCGTTTCCCGCCACGGCTTCATCAACGAAGATGATAAGGTTGGGGTTGTTCACCCTGCATACCTTTTTTAACTGGTCCATCAGGTTAATATTTGTATGCATCCTTCCGGCTGTGTCAGCAAGCACTATATCCTTGTGTTTTGCCTTTGCGAACTGGATAGCGTCGTAAACGATCGCAGCCGGGTCTGCCCCCTCCTGGTGTTTTATTAGTTTGATACCGAGCGACTCTGCATGTTTCTCGATCTGTTCGATAGCGCCTGCACGGAAGGTATCGCCTGCGGCGATAACAACCGAATATCCCTGCTCTTTGAAGCGCTCTGCCATCTTTGCCACAGTCGTTGTCTTGCCTGTGCCGTTCACTCCCACGAAAACGATGGTTACAGGTTTTGGTGACTTTTTGATAAATGCATCAAAATCAAATGAATCCACGGAAATCACTTTTGATATGGCATGCCTGAGGGCGGTTTCCACGATCTTTCCAGTATCAGAGCCGATCTTCCTGCGGCTGCCCACAAGTTCTTTCTTGACATTGTCCACGATATTCTCGGCAACGGGCAGCGCCACGTCGCTTTCAAGAAGAGCCATCTCAAGCTCCCATAGATGGTCCTTCAACCCGTTCTCTTCGATTATGAATTCCTGTTCGACAACAGCAGCCTTAATTTTCTGGATAAGGCTGACCTTTTCAGGAACCTTGGGCGGTTCTACCCGAGCCTCTGCCCGCGCTTCCTCGATTTTGACCGGCGCTTCTGCCTTTATTGCTTCTTTTTTTATAGCCTCTTTTTCTGTGTTGTCTATAGCTCCGCCGAGGAGCTTTTTGAAGCCGCCGAGCTTTTCTTTGAGCTTATCGAACATGTTTATTCGGCGCGCATTTGCGCCTGTGACTGCTGCTGCGCCTGCACTGCTTTTTCGATGTTTTGCATCTCACCTGCGAGCTTTGCATAAGCGTTGTTCATCTGTTCAAAATATTTCGTAAGTTCTTCTTTTCTTTTTTCAAGGAAGATCCTGGCATCTTCCGTTTTCTTTTCAACGCTGACACCGGCGCCTATACCTATTACGACTTTATCCGTGCTGGTAAGCGTTGCATTGACAAATGAGCCAAAACCGATAGGCACAAGGGTTTCTTTTCCCGGTTCTTCTTCTTTCAGCGCAGTAATTGTCTCAAGGGCTGTGTCAAGGTCTTTAAGGGTCAACTTTAACATGTTCATCTGCTGACCTATAGCCTCAGCCTGGTACTGGTACTGCTGGTGCATTCCTGCAAGTTCCTGGATCTGCTGCTGTGTCAGGGCGCCATCGCTCATACTTTTGCCTCTTCCACTCCTTCGATCTTTATCAGGCGGCGCTCGAGCCCGTGTTCGCTTCCTATTAACGAATATGCTTTATCCACTGCGTTCTTCTTATTCTGGGAAGTTACTTTTTTGGTAAAGTGTTCCCATTTTAATCCTGCCTTGAATGTTCCTTTAACGGTAAAATCCATGATGTCAC
>CABMHZ010000206.1 GCA_902386115.1 uncultured archaeon
ATAATCCTGTAATAATGTCATAGTATATTGATTTTTCGATAAATAAATTCCAAAGCTTTTGTTTTTAGATATTGTTGCCAATATTCACCGGTTTAACTGAAAAAAGTGGTATCTGAATAGTCACGAATAAAAGAGCCAAATAATTCTACTTGCCAACCTGCACTTCTTACTGATGAAACTACTTTTTCTAATAGCTGTTTTTTTGGCAATATTTCCATATTCTAATAACTTGCTGATACCTTTAAAACTATTTAAAACCCACCCAATTTTATATATCGATTCACTAAACCCAATTCAGCACCTCAATTTTTTTAGACATACCTAAGATTCACCAGAAACGGGATTGAAAAGGGTAATATACCGTGAGATATAATATAATAAATTAGTGCAACCTGATGAAACAGATCAATGGGGGGCTTTAAAGGCATAAAAGGATAGCCCTTGTCACGGACAATTTTTCGGTCTATCACTCCATTATAGAAGAGACCAGGTCGCGCGGTATACTTGACCTGATGGTTCTTACTCCGCTTGAGCCTATCCCGCCTGGCGTTGGAGTTATCATAACTACAGAAGAAGAATCCCACGGCATTGACTTTGACCGGTACAATATGATAATAGCCGACGGGCATCCGCAGGCGGCGGTGGACAGGGCATGTTCCCTTATCTACGCTGAAGATTTTGAAGAGATAATAATCGGAATAGACCCGGGAAATTATCCGGGCATAGCCGTACTTGGCAATGGAAAAACCTTATCCGTGTACCATGTTTCCGCCGGCGAGGTCTGCCCGGTCATTAAGAGGATATTGCATGAGTTCGAAGGTAAGAATGTCCTTGTACGCATAGGGCACGGCGCCAGGCTCATCCGCTCACGTCTTATAAATGACCTGCTCGATCTTGGATTGCATATTGAAATGGTGGACGAGACCGGAACTACACCGCGTCTCGGAAGAGGTGTTCACGGTCAGGTCGTATCAGATATAATCGCAGCCATAAATATTGCCGGGATAAAAGGAAAAAGCGTGGGAAAACAGTTCATAGAGCCGTCACAGGGAGAAGTAAGAGTGATACAGGAGCACAGCAGGGAACACTCCAACGGGCGATCTACCATCCCCCGCATTCTTGCAAGAGCCGTGGCAAAAGGGGAAATGACACTTGATGAAGCCGTGGAACGGCACAATGGCTTTTAATTCAACCTGGTTTTGATGATCGCGTGGATATCCTTGCCCCGATGATCGCTATCAGGACCGCTGCTATCATGGTCATAAATATGAACTGCTTCCCGTCACCGATGATAGGATAACCCTGAAGCGCTCCGCCTATGACCAGGATATAGGTACTGCCGCTCCAGAACAGGAGACCTGCTGCAAGAATAAAGAACGGATGCGACCACTGCTTTCCGATCTTCTCGTTCGCAAGATGCATATCGACTATCTTTCCCGAGCTGATCAAACCTCCTGCCAGAACATACCACCAGATGGAGGCATTGACATAGCCCATCAGCATCATAAGGTAACCGACCATGATCTCGCGGTTATAAAGGTCCCATATCTCTATCCCTCCCTGCACAGTGCCTAAAAGGGAGAGAATTACGGCTGCAAGGTACATCACAAAAGTGATCTTCCCGCCATGCAGCGATTTCGTCATTGCATCCTTATAACCGCTAAAAGCGTCATCAAGACCCGTGCCGCGAAAGAGGGCATACAGACCGATTGCGCCTATAATGACAACGCTACCCACTTCCGGTCTGTTTGCGTACAGTGAAATAGCATATATCGTGAATAAAAGACCGATCGGCATGAAAAAAGTATGCGATATCTTCGGGTCATTGAATGCCTGTTTGATGATATAATAAGTACTTTCCAGGTTCTCGTGCTGCTTGACTATGATCCTGTGTACTGCATCCACTTTTATCCTGGACTGGATGATTGGAAGAACCGATTCATCTTCTGCTCCGTCAGAAACCAGTATTGCACTATGCGGCTTTAGTTTTTCCAATATTGCCTCAAGCTGGACCACGATCTTCTTGTCCGCGGCTATCCCTACTTTCCTGTCGCCTGCGATAGATACGATCTCGACATCGCCATTATCCGCTTTCATTCCGTCATAGACATGAATCCCGCCGAAAATGGTATTGATATCGGAATCTTCAGGGTCAGCGGATGCAAGTTTGATCGCTGCGTCGAGGTTTGCAGCTCTTCCAATTATAGGGCTTGCTACCCCTGCCTTCTCCCCGAGATCGTTGTCACGGTCTATACAAATTATCAATGTCTGCATCTTAATCCAATATTATCACGTTTATATAAATAAGCTCTCTTCTTGCTAATATTAGCTTATTTTTTTTAGAGCCTTCTTATAAGCATATAGTCACGTGAGCAATATTGACCGAAGTTACTTCCTTGAAATGAATAATTTTGAGCGAGAAACTAACCATACGATAATCGTTGCCCATGGATTGCTTGCATAATGCATGGTGGTTCTGGAGAATTGAACCCCAGAACAGGGAGAAGAGTGCAGAAAAGAGTCTGATGCGAAAGAATTTGCGACTGCACATCTATGGCGTCAATCTAACGTCTGTTTAAATTAACATTTTCCACATAAGAATCATAAAAATTTGCCCACTATTTTCGTAAATAGCAGACATAATTCAACTTTCGTTGTCCTGATAAAAATCTACCACTGGTAGTGATATTTATGTAGTGTACATATCACTACATTTATGTCATTCATTCGAACCTTCAAAAGAAAGAACAAAGATGGAACAATAAGAACATATTTTGCAGAAGTGGAATCTGTTAGAGTTGGAGATAAGGTAATTCAAAAATATGTTAGACCATTAGGCACCGACCCGGAACATCCAAAAAACATACTCATCGAACCAGTCCATTTCTCATATCTTGCTCTCCGACTAATGCAGGATGCACTGACACCGAATGATCTATTCGAAATGCTGGAAAAAATGGGACAACCAGTAAAAAAAGAAAGACTTGAGAAAATCGGTATTAACTATGATTTTGAAAAAAAAACATACTCAATCTCCCTCTTCTACCAGAAGATCTCAAAATCAAGAACCAAGACCGATGCCCGATCTGCAAAGAATATCCAGTAACACAGACCACATACAAAAGAAAGATAACCACACTATCCGGTGAACGAATAATCCATTTCAGAAAAAAATATTGTCGAAATCATGGTCTCATAAACAAGGAAGCACATTCAATAATCCTGAAAATTTGTCCAAGAAAGAGAACCTACGACATGAAGGTGGCAATAGCGATTGGTTTCTTAAGATGGTTATTTGACTATCAACGTGAGGAGATCCAGTTATTTCTTGAAGGTCGAGGCATTCATATTTCAACAGGTGAGATATCCATATTGTCAGAAGAATTTCTTCTCCGATTCTATGTTCTTCATAACAAACACAGTTCCCAGATGAAGAAAATATTCGAAAAAAATGGAGGATACATCCTTCATCTGGACGGAAGTGCAGAATCAGGTGATGAAATAACCTTCACCGTTATAGATGGAATTACAGGATTTACAATCGATAGCTGGATAATGCCTTCTGAGAGTCGGGAGTACATAATACCATTTCTCGAATATATCCGAGAGAAGTATGGAAAACCACTTACTGTTGTGCGAGATATGTCTGAAGAGATTGCTACTTCAGTTTATGAGGTTTTTCCAGGATATCTCAACAAGTTTGCCACTATCATTTTGTCCGGAACCTTGGAGATATCATATTCAAACATCGATACGAAGAGCTTCGCAGAATGATTTTGAAAACAAAGGTTCTTGCCAGAATTGTTGCTCTAAGAAAGATATGCATGGATGGAACTTCATCATATGAAAAAATCCTGATAGCAGAGCATTACTGGATTAAGCTTGCAATAGAATATGTGCTATATCCAAGGGAAATAAAATCAGATTTTCCGTTTGTTTTGCCATATCTGGAGGTCATTAATCGTGTTAAAGAAGTTCTGGAAATGCTCAAAAAGATCGTGATGTGGAATGCAAGGCATAACATTGGTGTCAAAGTTGTTTTGAAATTTGAAAAATATCTGAAAAAATTAACAGAGATAATGGAAATAAAGGCATGCCATAGCAAGATTAAACAAATCCAGGCATGGTTTGAAGAGATAAGAAAAGTGCTTCGAGTGAGCCGGGAATTCAGTGAAAAAGAGCAAAACATCTTGCCCACAAAAGTAAATGAAATTGAACCAAAATTTTACGATACGATCATAAAAATAAGGAATGAGGGCCGAAAACTTGATGGTGAGTATGTTGAGATATCAAAAAAGATTTTTCAGAACTGTCATGATCATATGGATGAACTTTTTGTTGAAGTGAGAGATATGAATGGGGAGGAAATCAGGATCATCAGGCATAATGGAATAGAGGAGTTGAATCATAGGTGGAGCAGAATGCATATCAGAAGGAGGACTGGTAGGAACTGAACAACAATGGAAATGGAAAAGTATGGTGCTTTGCTTGCTGTTTTTTCGAATATTGAAAACGAAGAATATATCAAAACGGTTCTTGCAGATGTGAAGGATTTTGTAAAGGATATGCAAAATGTAACCAGGAAGGAACTTCTAGAAGCGAGAAAATTGATTAGAGCTTTTCCTCAGTCTCCATTAATTAGATCGGATACCGAAAGACCTGGGATTCTCAAACAATTCATCAAATTGATCGATGATGAATTTGAAGATGTTTCTGATATAGATGTTCGAGGTTGGCTTTCAAATTTTTATTCAGATGCTATTTTGACGCCATAGCTGCACATCCTTAATCCATTAAGTTAATAAACCCGATAAACATTGATACATACTATGAAAGCAGTAATTCTTGCAGCTGGAGAAGGGCTGCGCTGTCGCCCCCTTACACTGACCCGTTCCAAAGTAATGATACCAGTTGCGAATAAGCCTTTAATTGAACATATCATAAACGCAGTAGCTGAAAATGGCGTTAAAGAAATAATCCTCGTTATAGGATATAAAAAAGAGCGGATAATGGATTATTTTGGCAATGGGATAGATTTTGGGGTAAAAATTAATTATGCTTTTCAGGATGCCCAGTTGGGCACTGCCCATGCCGTCAAAAAGGTAAGGGGGTATGTAGATACCGATTTTCTTGTCCTCAATGGCGATAATCTGGTAGATGCAGGCACAATTGCAGACCTTCTTGCGGGAAGAAGCGGTACAGTTACTCTCCTCGCTGTTGAGCGGGAGCAGACTACTGGCTATGGCGTTGTGATTTCAGAAAACGGCAGGGTTAAAAAAATACTGGAAAAACCAAAGGAAGTCGTGAGTCATCTCGTAAACGCCGGAGTATATATGTTCTCTCAAGAGATTTTTGACGAGATCGATAAAACGCCACTCTCCGAAACAGGAGAATATGCAATTACAGATACCATACAGGCGATGATACAGAGGGGAGATATCGTAAGCATGGTAAAAACAAAGTCCATGTGGATAGATGCTGTTCACTCCTGGGATTTTCTTAAAGCCAATGCCACCGTGCTCGAGGGCTGCAAGAAGGAGCTATCCGGAGTTGTTGAACATGGAGCTACAATAAAAGGGAATGTTGTGGTGGGAGAAAACAGCATTATCCGTGCAGGATGCTATATAGTGGGTCCTGTTACCATCGGTAAAAACTGCGATATCGGACCGAATACCGTGATTTTGCCTTCAACTGCAATCGGGGATAATACATCAGTCGATTCCTCAGTCGAGATACAAAACAGTATACTCATGAATGATGTGCGAATTGGAAGTAACTCATACATATCCAACTCCATCATAGGAGCAAACAATAATATAGGCCCCCACTTCTCAACCGAGGTAGACAGGAACCTTATGATAGAGATGAAAGGGATACTGCACCATGCCGAACTACTGGGGACCGTTATAGGGGATGATAATACCCTATCCAATCGTGTTCTAATCAAAGCCGGGAAAATGATAGCAAATAACTGCAGCATAGAGGTAGGGGTAACTGTGCACAGAGATATTCCACCCGGTTCTATTGTGGTCTGATATGTGTGGAATTATAGGATACAGTGGCAGGAGGCAGGCTGCTCCAATACTTATTGATTCCTTAGGCAGATTGGAATACAGGGGCTATGACTCCGCAGGAATTGCAATTTTTAACAACAATACTGTTGAAGTGTATAAGGATAAAGGCAGAATCGCAGATCTTGAAAAAGCTCTTCCTGATATATCAGGCACTGTCGGAATAGGACACACGAGATGGGCTACGCATGGCAGACCAAATAAAGTAAACGCACATCCCCATACCTCTGGAAATATCGCTGTTGCTCATAATGGAATTATTGAAAACTATCAGCAGTTGAGGGAAAAGCTCACGCAACTTGGATATATATTCGTCTCAGAAACTGATACAGAAGTTCTGGCGCATCTCATAAACTACTATTATAAGAATAATCTAACGGATGCTGTCGTGCCAGCCCTCAAAGACATTAAAGGGTCTTATGCCATAGCTGTGCTGTGCGGTTCTGAACTGGTTGCAGCTAGAAAAGACAGCCCACTTGTAATAGGGATAGGCGAGAATGAGAATTTTATTGCTTCGGATATACCCGCGATTTTAAAATACACCCGAAAAATGATATTTTTAGAAGATATGGAAATCGCTTCTTTAACTCCTGACAGTGTATTGTTTTTCGATTCCAACAAAAGACAAATTGAAAAACAAATAAATATTATTGATTGGGACATGGAAGCTGCTGAAAAATCAGGCTACGAACATTTCATGCTGAAGGAGATCCATGAACAGCCGAGGGCGCTTCATGAGACTTTCGCAGGCAGGATATCTGAATTGGAGGGAACCATTACCTTCGACAGCCTGGATTTAACAGAGGATCAGATTAAAGATATATCCAGGATAAATGTTATTGCATGCGGGACTTCTTTAAATGCAGGTTTGCTTGGAAAATACTTGTTTGAACAATTTGCAGGCATCCATGTAGATGTTGAAATTGCTTCAGAGTTCAGATACGTTCATTCCTCTCCGGGATCTCTGGTGATTGTAATATCTCAATCAGGAGAAACCGCAGATACCCTTGCAGCTTTACGTGAAGCCAAAAGTTACGGATGCAAAACTTTAGCGATTACAAACGTGATGGGCAGTACCATTACAAGAGAAGTTGACAATGTAATATATACAAGGTCGGGTCCTGAAATAGGAGTTGCCGCAACCAAGACTTTTATTTCTCAGCTCGGAGTTATATATCTTCTTGCTCTCCTTTTCGGGAAGATCAAAGGGAAAATCAGTTCCGACCAAATGAAACGCATGCTTGTGTCCCTAAAGCAAATCCCGGCACAGATAACACGCATCCTAGGCAATAAAGAGTTCATAGAAATATATGCCCAGATATTTTCAAATGCAAACGATAGCTTCTTCATCGGTCGCACATTTAATTACCCGATAGCGCTTGAGGGGGCTTTAAAACTCAAGGAAATCTCCTATATACATGCAGAAGGCTATGCTGCAGGTGAACTTAAGCACGGTCCACTTGCCCTGATTACAAAAAACACACCTGTTATTGCAATTGCGACTAGAGGGATTACCTACGATAAAATGGTTAACAATATCAAGGAAGTAAAAGCCAGAGAGGCTCCTGTGCTTGCAATAGCAGATGAAAAAGACATTGAGATAGAAAAATACGTGGATGGAGTAGTTAAGGTTCCGTCAACCGAAGATATCATATCCCCTATTTTGTCAACGGTGGTGGTGCAATTGCTCTCGTATTATACTGCAAAGGCACGCAACTGTACCATCGACCAGCCGAGGAATCTTGCCAAAAGCGTTACAGTGGAGTGAGCAATGTTTGGTTCATCCGGAGTAAGGGGCATCGCGAACATGGAAATGACTCCGCGGCTTGCGCTGAATTTCGGGCTTGCTGTAGGCAGCATTTACCCCGAGGTGGTGGTTGGTCATGATCCAAGGATATCGGGCGAGATGATTGAACATGCTGTCGTGGCAGGATTGCTTTCATCAGGAAGTAAAGCGGTTAAGCTCGGAATGGTTCCAACACCCACCCTTGCTCTTGCTTCGAAAAATTATGGCTGCAGTATCATGATTACTGCGTCGCATAACCCTGGCCCAGTACATCGGGTTGAAAATCTTTAAGGAGGGAAAGTCTTTTGAGACACGCCAGCAGGAAGAGGTAGAGGACATACTAAAGAGAGAAAAATTCAGGTACGTAAGCCGGGAAAGAACAGGCAGACTGAGTGTGATGGCTGGTGCTCTGGAGAACCACAGCGAAATTATATTGAAAAACACTAAATGTGCAGGCTTGAAGGTTGTGGTGGATTGCGGTTGCGGAGCTGCCTCAGTACTCACCCCTTATGTGCTGAGGGAAATGGGATGTGAGGTAATAACCCTTAATTCCCAGTCGGATGGGCACTTTTCAGGAAGAGAACCGGAACCCCATAGAGGAGAATCTCAGTTTGCTAAAACACACAGTAAAAGTTGCCGGTGCAGACCTTGGCATTGCCCATGATGGGGATGCGGATAGGATGATGGCCGTAGACAATAATGGACGGTTTGTTAGCGGAGATAGAATGCTGACATTTTTTGCAATCAGGGAAGGTAAAAGTGCCATAGTGGTGCCTGTGGATACTTCGAGAGTTATCGATGACATCTTAAGCGGGATAAGAATTTCACGCACGAAGGTTGGAGATGTTTATGTTGCGCAGGAGCTTAAAAAAATTGATGGAGATTTTGGAGGCGAACCCTCAGGAGCATGGATTTTTCCAAAAATTTCCCTTTGTCCTGATGGTATCTTTGCAGCTCCCACCTTGTCGAACTTATAGAAAAGGAGGGAAATTTCGACGAGCTGCTTGAATCAATACCTGAGTATCCTGTGAAACGGGATGCTTTTCCATGTGACGATAAAAAAAAGGCGATGATTAAAATAGTCGAAAAATTAAGAAAGCTTGGTGAAATTAATATTCTGGATGGTGTCAGGGTTGACTTGGAAGATGGGTGGATTCTTGTCATGCCCAGCGGCACAGAACCAAAAATAAGAATTACAGTTGAATCCAAAAACAGATGTAATGAACTATATAATAAGGCTTCAGAAATTGTGAGGCGGGCGATATCATGAAGGCTGTCATTCTTGCAGCAGGAAAGGAACAAGGATGGGACCGCTTACAGAAAATAGACCTAAGGCTATGCTTCCAACAGCAAATAAACCTCTTAGAGCATAATCGAGACATTTAAGGAGGCAGACTTAAAAGATTTGTTTTAAATTCTCCATAATAACGATAATAAACCATTATAAACATTAAAAATTATTAAGAACTCAGAAACTATCGATTAATTTAATTTAAATAACAGTTAATGTTAGGTTGGCAAGAAGGATTAATTTAAAAATTATTCTCTCTATTATCAATTATTGTAAGTTGTGATAATTATGATAATGGGAAGGTTTAAATATTTAGCAGATTGATATTTAAGGAGATAATATGATTCATAATAAAATTATAATTGCTTTTATTTTATTCATTATGCTAACTGCGATATCGTCAGCCAAAGACACTGTCAAGCTTTCCGGCTTTGCAGCAACGGAGAACGATACACTGGATAAATTCGGCATCATGGAACTCTATGGGACTTCTTCCGGCGGCAGAGAATGGTATTCGACTTGGGATAACGGTTACGCTCGAACATGGAATGACACATCCAACGATCCTTATGATTCAGAGTTTGTTACCCAGGATAAAGGAACAGGTTCATGGAATGCAGACGGGCTTGGTGTCTTAGAGATATCTGGAGACGCTCCAAGGATGTACATAATGGATTCCATTCAGAATAAAAACTGGCATAATGTTGAAATTACCTTATACGGAATGCGTATTGCTGACAATAGCGTTCCATGGGGTGGTCTGGAAGCAGTCGCTCGAACAAACCATTTTATAGACACGAATTTATGTGATACAAGGGGTATAGATGCTCGTTTTAGATATGATGGACATATCGACTTTGAGAAAGAAACATCCCACCCAGATTCTGTTGCAATAAATAATAAAGCATTCTTTGGAAACACTCTGCCTAAGAATGTTTGGATAGGTTATAAATTAGTAGTCTATGACCTCCCAAATGGAAGTGTTAAGTTGGAATCGTGGTATGATTCTAAAGACGGACTTAACGGTGGTGATTGGGTAAAGGTGAACGAACTCATAGACTATGGAACTAATTTTGGTACTGTATCTCAGGGTGGAGTAGCGTGTAAAGCTGGAATTAATCCTGCTATGAAATTAACTTCATCAGACAACCGGACCGGATCTGAAACAGGAAAGCCTAATCTCGCCATTTACTTCAGAAGCGATGGTGTGGGTATTAATGGTCTTTGGTACAAGAAAGCAAGCATTAGAGAAATTATGCCTCCTTCAACTCCCACTCCTACACCAACTCCCACTCCTACTCCAACCCCAACACCCAAGCCGCCATCAAATCTTATTGGCTATTGGAAATTTGATGAAAACATGGGGAGAACTGCTTCCGATTCTTCTGGTAATGCCAATAATGGAACTATAAATGGGGCTAATTGGACAAGTGGTAAAGGAGGAAACGCTTTAAGTTTTAACGGGTTAAACAATTATGTTGATGTTGCAAATGGAGCAAATTTTAACTCTGCAAAAGCACTTACTATTGAAGCTTGGATAAAACCAGCAGCAACTTCTGGTTCATACGGCATTGTAGGAAAAAAAAAATGGAGTTCTACCTTAACTGGATACAATTTTCTATTGCATAGCAATAAGCTCGATCTCGATGCTGGAAATGGAAACGATCATATCGTCGCTACCTCTGGCGCTTTGTCATGGACAACAGATACTTGGTATCATGTAGTGGCAACATTTAACAACGGTACGGTTAATTTTTATAGAAATGGAGTAAATATTGCCTCCTCTACCACTGTTTCGCAAATTGCAAACAATTCTCAAGATTTGTACATCGGTTCAACAAAGTCAACTACTTATCCGTTTAATGGTGTCATCGATGAAGTTAAAATCTATAATCGTACTCTTTCAGCTTTGGAAGTTAAAGCGGATTATAATGCCTTCCAGAAAGCAGTTCAATTCGATGGTTATACGGGTTATGTAGAAGTGCCGGATCACGACGATTTTTCAGTTCCTACAACGGGTAATTTGACTGTAGCATTCTGGCTACGACCGGACGCTCTTAATTTTGCTTTTACTGAAGGTGGTACTCCTGAAGGAGCGTATGTCAACTTTTTTGGTAAAGGGGACTATTCTTCGCAAAACCAAATTGAATGGTATTTCAGAATGTATAATAAGGCAAATGCTACCCGCTCCAATAGAATATCATTCTATATTTTTAATCTTAGCGGCAGTTATGGCGTAGGTAGTTATTTCCAGGACAATGTAACTGTTGGGGAATGGATTCATGTTGTCGGAAAGATTGATAATCAATATACATATATATATAAAAACGGAATACTGAGACACAAGGACTTATATTCAGGCACCATTTTTCCTCAGAACGGCAAAGCTCCTTTGAGAATAGGTACCGTGACAAAATCGAGTTATATAAAAGGAGCTATAGATGATATTACAATATTTAATAGTTCACTAACAGATACAGAGATTGCAAATATATATAATGGAACTAAGCCAAGAAATGGAGTGGTAGCAGAATGGCCAGCCGATGAAGGATCTGGGTTATATTTAAATGATAGCAGTGGGCGTAATCATAATGGTACCTTATATGGTAATACTACATGGACAACAGGCTATGGGGGTTAGGATTGAGCTTATGTTGATTACTGTCTACTATCTCTCTCATCCCATGTCAATAGCGGTCTAATTTTCCCCATTTTCAGCGGGATAAAAATCCCCAGTTGACAATCTTGGGTAAAAATCCCAAGGTTGTGAAAAATGATAGAAATGGAGGATTGGTTTATGATACGAGAACTA
>CABMHZ010000207.1 GCA_902386115.1 uncultured archaeon
AGAAATCTACTCGATACACTTGATATCCTGGAATTTTCAAGAGCGGCAAGTGAAACTTTTGGGAAACTTTCGATAGATCTTGATAGAAAAGGAGATAATATTGGGGATTTTGACCTGCTGATAGCGAGTATTGCTCTTACTCATGGGGAACCGCTTCTTACGAGGAATGTAAGGCATTTTTCCAGGGTTCCGGGGCTGGCGGTGGAGGGGTATTGAAGTCTGCTACTTGAAGGCAAATAGTGTCGTATATTGCTTTTTGCTCTCTTCAACCATACATTAACCTGAGATTCGTTTTTCATAAACCACCTTCCCGCGCGTTGAAATTTCTTTATATATCATGAATGGATTACTTTTAAGTTCTTCAAACCTCTCCTGGGTTTCTACAATAATATCAACCGGCGCTCCCACACCATAAAGAAACTTATATATCTGCTGCGCAAGTTTTCTTCTATGAAATATCCCTTTTTTAATTACGCAGATATCATAATCACTTTCTTTCTTATGATCGCCTCGCGCGCATGAACCGAAAAGAATGATCTTATCAGGATCTACCGACCGGATTATGATTTCTATAGCCTTATCAAGCGGGTTTGCCATTTTCTTTAGCTCCAAAATATATCATTTAAGAACATCTTCCGGCGCCAAATAAGGAATTGTATCGGCAATGGCTCGAAAGTGTTCATCGTAAGCAATGATGTCCTCACAATTGTGAATAAGTGCTGAAATCGCATGAGGTAAATCCGATGCATCATTCAGGGAAGAAAACTTTTGTGCATGGATTATCCTGTCCTGTCTATTCAAAAGTGGTGCAATGATTATATCCGTATTCACCTGTTCAAATATTCTCGAAACATGAACATATCGCTCTTTTTCAAGAGATTGGGCAAGCGTGTAGACTAACAGTACTGAAGTATCAAGATAGTGCATGCTTGCTTTCGTCCTGATGTATTGCCTCGATCATAAGTTTGGATATAAACAATGCAACTGGAGCGACTCCCTGCGCTAACATGAGCTCATAGCTCTCCTTTTTACCTTTGTGGAGGATTTCATCAAAACTTTTGCCTTCCAGATATTGGCTAAACTCATTTAATGGCACGAAATATCACCTTATTAACTGATTTAAACAATGCCTCGAATATATAAAAAGATGATGGAGAAGTTTTATCTTCTCCGATGCGACAGTTCCAGATCATTCCAATGCAAGAGAGAATTATATATAAATATGTATTTTTTTTCTGTTATGATATTATTAAACCAAAAATCATCCGGTGCAGGTGACTTTCGCAGGAAATGGCAAGCCAAGTGGGTAAGGCTTGCAGCGCACCTTTACAGTCGGTTCAGGTTGAAGCCCTGAAACGAGCATGATGGGGGGATGATATCCTGTATGTTTGGGGAAACCGGTATATACAGGGTTCGTATGCCGGACGAGGGATACTGGTGACTGCATCCAATTGGCATCTTTCATGCTCGTTGAGTAATGAAAATACCAGACTCCTCCTGAAATTTTGGGAATTAAGCGCAAAGGTATTATGCCAAATATAATTCATATTTATCAAGTTCTTTAAAAAAACGTTTTTCAATTTTTTCACATTGAACTTTTAATTTCTTATAACGGTCAAGAAAATCCCCATCTTTCATTAATGAATGCCATTGTTTAGGATAAATATTTTTTATGACAAATATCACAAATAATAAGGGAGTGATAGAAATATAGGAAGTTATTCTTATTGAGTCTCCAGAACCTATATGAAAATGTGACACACTATGAACTCCTTCAGTATATTCTTTCTCTGAATAATCATATCTAACATATAGGAAAAAATCTTTTTTATGGGCATCGGCAAATACTTGATCGTAATCATATAGATATTCATCACCTTGCATAGATCCAAGATAGCTGGATGGGGGAAGAACAAATGGATTTTGATAATATGAATACCTCAATTGAAGTTTAGTACCTTTTTCTAAAAACTCAAATTGAAAAAATGAATCATCAAAAAGTAGGAGGTGATAATCATAATTTCTTAAAGCATTAAAATAAGCATCAATAAAATTATTATTTCTACATATTTCAACAAATCTTTCAGAAATAGGTTTTTTTAAAAAATCAGAACTTTTCAATAAATTAAATTTTTTCAGTAAATTTTTTGCTTCTTCCTCGGAGGCAAAAAATGTTGATTCATTCATTCAGGAACCTTTTTTTCTATGTTTTTTAGCAATTCATCTGGATCAATACCAAGTTCGACCGCCTTCTGAACTATGTATTCACGTATTCTATTAAGTTCAGCTTGTTTATTAGCCAAATCCCTTTGAATCCTTCTCAAAGTATTCAAATCAGGCATAGTAAAGATTAATTCATAATTATTATTAACGATTGCTTTAATCTCTTTTTCAAATTCTGATGCAAAATTACCGACACCAGTAATAGTAACCCATGCCTTTGCCCTAGTCATTGACGTAAATAACTTATTTCTCTCAACTATTGAGTTTTTATTAGAAAAGATGCTATCTATACCTACTATATAAACGCAACCAGCTTCATTTCCTTTAGCACGATATACCGTTGTTAAGGTGATGTGGTTTTCAATCATAAATTTAATATTAACAAAAGGTTGGTTTAACAAATTAAATGTTTTAACATTATTATTTAATCTAAGAGATATATTATCAAAATAATTCTTTGCATTTCTATCATCAAGGGATATGACTATGATATCTTCTGGTATAAGCTCCTCTTTCAAATCTTTTATGATGCTTTCCGTTACAAATTGGCATTCTTCATCAAACGTCTCAAACACTTTCCATTTAATTGCATTGTTTTTTTTATCTAATAATCTGTTTTTAATTAGAGGACTATTTTTCTCAGGTCTTGTAATTATCATTTGTTCTCCCTTTTTATATTGACCTTTTGATATTTCAAAACCTAAATCTATCCAATGTTCCAAATTTTCAGGCAATTGGATTATTTTATCACTGTAAATACCAAATCCTAATGCTATTGCAGCGACTAAAATAGTTCGAGGATTTCTGTAGCATTTATGTAAAACCAAATCTTGATAGAGAATAGTTGTTTTTGTGAAATCTATATATGGTTCACCAGAAGAATTTTTTCCAAAAGTTTTTATTGTATCTTGTATCTCGATATTCAAGATATTTTGGCATTCATCATATCCCCAAATTACCCTATCTCTTTTTGTGATCATGCGACAAATACGATAAAAATTAACTGGAAAATCTTGAGCTTCATCTAAAATGCTATAGTCATAGGATTCCCTTAATTTTTCAGACTTCACTACCAATTCACATGCCTTATTGAATGCTTCTTTTCCATATTGTTTAGTATCCTCAAGGGATTGCGGACGAATTCCATTATTTATACAGGTATTATAATATACGCCACGCACATTTCGTCCTCCCCAAGCATGTATAATATCAATTTTGTCCCAATTTGGGTCATTTTCAGAGTATTGCCTATAAAATCTAGTTATTAATCTCTTTATATAGTCGTGCAGTTGTTTTGTCCAATATGTGTAAAGAATGTGGCTATCCGGCTCATGTAAATGTATCATAGCAGCCTTCATCGCAAGAACAATAGTTTTACCAGAACCAGCCAATCCTCTAATTCTCTGAGGACCGTCAATGATCTTTAAAGCTGCACTTTTCTGTTCCGCATCAAAAATTGCTATTTGGTCTTCAATTTCTGAAAGTATATATCCTTTTGTTTTCTTTCGAAAATCATCAATAGGTCTTTCACTTTTTTTTATTAAACTTTGAGAACCTTCCAAAATAGACAAAATTTCATTGAATAAAGTTTCATTTAATTCAGTTTCAAGTCTAATATTCTTAAAAATAGTATTTATCTCACCATCTTGTCTAATAACTTCAAGATCATCCCATACATTTTTTATCCGTTTACTATCACATACTCCAGAACAGTAGACTATGGATTTTAATGGAATAGCAGACTTTCTTACATTTTTGCTTTTAATTAGTTTTGATAATATTATATAATAAACCTGTTCAAAATCAAGTATTAGTTTATCAATATGGTCTGGTAATCGTTTTGAGCCATCTAAACATTTAAATATTAATACCCCATATTTCTTACTTATTATCATCAGATCTGTGTTTTTTACGGAACCGTCACTATCCAGATATAAAGGGAAATTATGATGAACAACTGCATCATCTAAGGCCAATTGTTTTTCTCTACCTTTCAAAAGCTCAATCAGCGCTTTGGCACATAGTTGCTCATTTAATGATGGTTGATAACCATTTAGTTCCATAATTAACCATCCATTAACATTTGTATTGTATATATTTTTAATTGCAGTTCAGTGACATCCCTGCGCACATGCATCCCCTACACGCATGCATTAGAACTATTTCCCCTTCCGTCAACTTTTGCCGCAATCATTCCATTTTTGTAACCACCCTAACAATTATCGCCTGTTTCTCTGCATATTTAACCACCCCCGCTTATTTGCAGATGCTTATATCAATCAGGTGAACCATAAATGAACACAAGAAGGGATCGTCTTTGCTGTTATCGGATTCGATGACAGTGATTCAAAGAATAGGCATGAAAATCACAGCGGAGATTTCCAGAATATCCGGGATTTCCTGCAAAAACAAACGTTACTGAATAATTCGAGGTGGAATTAATGAAAGGGAAATTTTCAGCAATTATTTTGATCACAATCCTGACAGCAGCATTTTTATCCGGCTGCGTTGACTCCCAAAAGACCGAAGCTCAAACCACTTCGTCAGCAACCGGAACACCCGCAGTGAAAGAACCCGAAGGCACAATCCGTATTTCCGGTGCTTTTGCCCTGTACCCCATGGTCGTAAAATGGGGCGATGAATACACAAAGCTGCACCCAAAAGTGAAATTTGACATCAGCGCGGGCGGAGCAGGAAAAGGCATGACAGATGCCCTCGGGGGTCTTGTGGATATAGGCATGGTATCCAGGAAAATTACAACTACCGAAGAAGGAAAAGGCGCATACTGGGTGGCTGTGACAAAGGATGCTGTTGTAGTTACGGCAAACAAGAACAACCCTGTACTTGCACAACTCAAGACAAACGGATTGAAAAAAGAGGTCTTTGAAAATATCTTCATCAATGAAACCATAAAAACATGGGGTCAGGCACTTGGAACAACAGACACTGATAAGTTAAACGCATACACGCGGTCGGATGCCTGCGGGGCAGCAGAATCCTGGGCGCTTTACCTTGGCAACTACAGGCAGGATAACCTCAAAGGCGTAGGCGTGAACGGCGACCCTGGAATTGCCGAGGCGGTCAGACAGGACAAACTCGGTATTGGTTATAACAACATAAACTTTGCATACGATGTAACCACCAGGAAACCTGTAGATGGCATCGAAATAATACCCATTGACTTGAACGGGAATGGCAGGATAAACCCTGAAGAGAACTTCTACGGAACCCTAGACGAACTCACCGGTGCTATTGCTTCAGGAAAGTATCCAGAACCACCCGCAAAAGACCTTTTCTATGTCACAAAAGGCAAGCCAACAGGAATTGTTCAGGATTTTGTCAAATGGACACTTACCGACGGACAGGCGTTTATTCCCGGATCAGGATATGTAACGTTGTCTAAGGAAAAGATCGAGGCTGGACTCAAGAAAATCGAATAATTTACAATAAAAAAACCGCAGATGAACGCAAATAAACGCAGATACGCTATCACAAATCCGCGTTCATCTGCGTTCGTATATACAACATCCTTGTGAGAATAATAAAGCATTCTTGCACCCTATATAAAAGTAGGTCGAGAGGGTAACAAACATTGCGTTTGGGATTCGTTCCCGTAGATAAACCTG
>CABMHZ010000208.1 GCA_902386115.1 uncultured archaeon
ACAAATCTCCTGATACAGGACGTTCTGGCAGACCTCTCTCTAAACAGGGTGATAGGGAGAATGAAGGTATATGTTGACCCCATCCAGCCCGTTTTTATATTCACTGCCCTGCTTCGCCTGACAAGCCCGTCGATAAAGCTCAAGGATTTTGCAAAGATCGAAATGGGGGCTCTGGGGAAAGACGAGATCAAGATAGAACTTCAGAGAGAAGCGTTTACGATCAAACTGCTCAATAAGCTCTGGGAAAAATACGGAAAGGAAAATATTGAACAACCTGACAAGAAGATAATAATAGTTAAGGTCGATCCAATAAAGGAACTTGATTCTATGAGAGAAATGGTCATAGATGAGCCGCGGCAGGAAGTACTTGACAGGCTCATAGATGCCATTGCGCTTCGGATAATCCCTGAGGGGTTCAGAGTGAGAAAACATGAGCTTACCGCTTCGCATGTGATGTTCATTGCTTCTGAGGACACGCTCAAACCTGAATGGATACAGCGGGCAAAGGATATGCTTGAATCGCTCAGGAGGGAAGAAAATGTTTGAACCTGTGATGTATGAGGGGGGCGTGTATAAACATAATCAATTAGTTGAACTCGTGGAAGACCTTGGAGGTTACATACTCCAGAAAAACATAATGCAGACCGAAGTCATCCTGCTTATGCTTGTCCCCATGGAGGATATGGCGATAGTTGAGGCAAAAGCTGCCCAGCTTCTGGGAACGGTGACCCGTGCGCCTCTAACAGGCACGGAGATCGCCACGGTTGCACCAACGCTTGCGTACCATCACCTGCCGCATCTTGACTGTGATGTCGCTGAGTTTTTGAGGAAAAAAGGCTCAAAGACAAATATGGTGGGACTGGCGCGGGGTGTTGGAAAACGGATCTGCCAGTTGAGCGCATACGAGCGCGATCTCATAAACGAGCATGACCTTGCCGTGTTCATCCTGGGGAACTATGAGCACTGCATCATCGAGAAATCAAAGAAACTCTATGAAGGGATAGAAATACCGATAGTGGTCACAGGAGCGCCAGAACTGCGGACTGAAGATGTCCCCAACGCCACCGCTTATGTCGGGAGCTTCGGCAGGATACTTCACCAGATGAGGCATTCTGAAGAACTCAGGACCCTTGATAAGCTTGCGGACGTTATAGGTAAAGTCCTTGATGACGTTCGAAAAGAATTAGCCAAAGACCCGCCTGCGGTTGCGCCTCCCCGGATCAAGAAAGAGATAGAGGATCAGGTGCAGGAAATAATAGACAGCCTGCATCCACTGCCTATCACGCTGCAGATGAACGGGGCGCGGGTGAAGCTGCCTTATGAGGAATATCACGAGATGATAGAGAATATCAAGTTCGTAGAAGGGGTGACGATGAAGGAAGTGGCGAATGTGCTGCCTTCAAAGATGAGGAACTTTATTCTTATCAGGGCGAAACCGAAGAGCGAGACGGGATTTGTGATATGACACGCCCTCCAAATATGAAAGAGGATATAAAATATGAAATGGTCGTTTATTGGAGTGAGGACGACGACGCCTATATTGTGGAAGTACCTGAACTTCCTGGCTGCATGGCAGACGGAAGAACTTACGACGAAGTAATAAGAAATTCATTAACTGTAATCAAGGAATGGATAGATGTTGCCAAAGAACTCGGGAGAGAAATACCAAAACCTAAAGGTAGATTGATATACGCTTAGGCATGCTGTTTTTTGATTCATAGTTTCATAGCCATTTCGATATCCTTCAAATCAAACAACGTTAGATCAGGCTCTTTTATTTTTTCCTTAAACGATTTCGCAAAAATAGCATAGCGCTCTTTTCTCTTGTCGTTGTGCCATTCTACATACTTTACCTTTCCTTTAAGTTCTGCCAGGATCTTTTTTGCGTCAACTTTGTCCTGCCACTTGCACTCAACGAACAAGATCTCCATTGACAGTTCATTAATTGAAACAAGGTCTATTTCCGCTACTTTTCTATTGCCTTCAGTATCCCTGTAAGCGCCCCACCATCGCCCTGTTTTATCAAAACCAAGGTTCAGTTTCTCCAGAAATTCCCGGCAGACCGCTTCAAACCTGTGCCCAACATATCCATTCGTATTATCCTTTATTTTGTTAATAAGCACGCTTTCCCGCCGCTTATAACTCGAGATGCTCTTATAAAAAAATCTGAACCAGAAGTTTAAAAGAGGATGATTAATTACATAAACGCTCTTTCCACCTGTGACTGGCTTCTCAACAGATACAAGCTCAAAACGGTTTATGAGTTCATTCATCTGTCGGGTCAGTGCGGGTTCTATCTTCCTGAGAAATGATGCAACTTCGCTTATCCTTGTATTCCCTGATGCTATGGCTGCAAGAATGTCGTAATATAAACCGGATCTTCTGCCAAACTCAAGAGATAGTATCTGGTTTACTTCATCTTCAAGAACCGCATTTTCGGCAAAGAACAATCTGTCCATTATCTTTTCAAACCCTGCATTGCCAAGATGTTCGTCCTCCAGGGCGACATAGTATTTTGGAAAGCCGCCGAAAACCGAATAAAGCCGTACCGCTTCTTCAATATCCCGTATTCCAAGTGCATTACATACATCCCAGGTATCACGGAACATAAGCGGCTTTAGCGGCATCTTTCTTTTGAGGCGCCCGTACAAAGGCTGCTTTGAATCAGAAAAAAGCTTTTTCATCATGCCGACCGTAGAACCTGAAAAAATTATAAAAAGCCCTCCTTTGTTCTCGTTTAGATCAATGTATTTCTGAAGTATGCCATAAATCGCCTTGTCGACTGCAATAAAATTCTGGAATTCATCAAAAGCAACAATTCCTTTGAATCGCTCGAATAATATCATAAAAAATGCATCCCAGCTATTCAATGTTTCAAGCCCGGTAAGGATATTTTTCGCCTTCAGGACATCCACATATTCCTGAAGGAGGCTTGTGCTTTCCTTATCCCGGTTTACAAAAAAATACAAGTCCTCTTTTGATAGCAGTTCCAGAACAAGCCTTGTTTTTCCCACTCTCCGAAGACCTGTGATAGAAATAGTGAAAAGCTTAGTTTTAGACAGTCCGGCGGATTCTTTCAAATATTTTATTTCTTCAGTCCGGTCTATGAATTTCATTCTATTCACCTACTGAATAATTCACTAAGTGAATATATAAAGTTTTCTTCGTCCCCCTTTTGCCCTTTTCTGCCAGATCCTTAAAATTTACATAACATCGCACCGGCTGCTATACACTTGACAGCAGTTCGACGTCCCCCCCATCACCCCACCTGTACAGATATGCGCCGCTCTCGTCGATATAGACAAAAGTATTATGAATATAATCCTTATCCACTACCCACGATCCCGAATTCACGAAAAGCATCTTTAATTCTTTGTCATTCCTTTGGAAAGTGTGCTCGTGTATCTCAGGCACATGCGTATGCCCGAAAACGAAATTAACGTCATCTCCGGTCTTATCTTTTTCAAAATCGTAATATTTCTTTTTAATTATCGTTTCTACATCACTGTACTTCGGTCTGTCCTCAACGTGCCTTTTGAGTTTTGCCCACACTTTATCCTGGAAATAAGTGAAAAGCCTGGGAACAGACAATAAAAACGAACCTGCTGAAATTGTAAAGATTATATCGTTTTTCGTGATCAAATATGCAGCGCCAGAGACAATAAAGAGCATAACGATAGACCACCCGTTAAACGGAAATATATTTGAAAATGCACCAGAGATCTCAGCGGTTTTTGAAGGGATATTTGCCAGGGGTCCGGCAGCCAGGAACAATTTGTCAAATTGCTGTCCGTGAAGGAAGAAATATTTCCTCGTTCCGATCTTCAAAAATCCTTTTTCCTTATCATGCGCGTCTTCCGGATAATGCCGGTCTATTATGGTAAAATTTTTATTCAGCCCAAAGTTATACTTTTTAACTGCATAATCTGTTCTTAATTTAAATTCATCAAGATATTTCGAGACATTCTCATCATGATTGCCAAGCACAAAAACCTTTTCGCATTTAAGGTTCATGAGTTTCGAGAACGGCTCAATCGCTTCCTGGACAGTATATTTTATATTGTTATCTATCGGGCTCCACAATTCAAGGATGTCCCCAAGAAGAATGAGCTTTTCAGGAGGACTGAGTTTAACTGCTTTTCCACCTGAACTGATGCTCTCTCCACCTTTTTTTTCAATTTCAGCCAGCCAATCCAGGAACTTCGTGAAATCTTCATTTTTTGATGATACGCTGCCCAGATGAATATCAGAAACTACAATTATGCTCATTTAGAACCACCGTAATCTTCATGGAAACCTCAGTATATATACATTTCCAGGATGCACAATATTCAAAACATGAAAGGGGTTTACGTCCTGATCCTGAGGCTTCATAAAGAAACAGTAATCAGAGTGGGAAAACTCGGAAAGTTCAGTTTCAAGGAAGGCTATTATGCGTACGTCGGTTCTGCGCTTGGAACAGGTGGTTTCAAACGAGTAACAAGGCATTTCGATGTCGCATCAGGTAAGAACGCAACGAGAAAATGGCACATTGATTACCTTTTACCCCATTCTGAAGTGGTCCGCGCCTTACTCATTCCCACAGATGAAAGTATTGAATGCAGTACCGCCAGGGCTGTCGGAGAGTTCTGCACCGGCATTGAGGATTTCGGATGCAGCGACTGCTCGTGCCATGCACATTTATTCTTTTCAGGAACTGACCTCAGTGAAAGTGTGGCAACTACATGCAATAAGCTCACTGGAATCGAAAGTATCATTACAGGCAACGCCATTTAGATAGTACCATGGACATTGGAATAATCGGAGGTTCCGGATACACGGGCGGCGAATTGCTGCGCCTGCTTGCGGGTCATCCCGAGGCAAGTGTTGTCGCAGTCACGTCCCGGAGCAGGAAAGGACAGAAAGTAAGCGATACTCATACCCATCTTCGTAAAATTTACGACTTGGTATTTGAAGACCTGAGCCCGGAAGATGTCGCCTCCAGTTCGGATATAGTATTCACAGCCGTACCACACGGCACTGCGATGCAGGTTGTTCCTGCGCTTCTTGATGCGGGCGTGAAGGTGATAGACCTCAGCGCGGATTACAGGTTAAAGACAGATGTTTTTGAAAAAGTGTATAAGATAAAGCATACTGACCCGAGGGATGCGGTGTACGGTATCCCTGAACTTCATCCTGAAGTTTCCAAACAGGTCTTTATCGCAAACCCAGGATGCTACCCCATAGGAGCCTCGCTTGCTGCAGCGCCGCTTGCTGATGCAGGTCTCATCAAGCGCGCGGTCTTTGATTCAAAAAGCGGCATATCGGGCGCGGGTGCTGAACCCACACAGACTTCGCACTATCCC
>CABMHZ010000209.1 GCA_902386115.1 uncultured archaeon
ATGTAGCTCTGCTATACGATGTTCTTCACGATCTGGATAAGCCGGATAAAGTGTTAGAAGAGCTGCAACGGGTATTGAAACAAAATGGGGTACTATCTGTCAGTGACCACCACCTGAAAGAAAATGAAATAATGTATAAAGTAACAAATATGGGATTATTCAGGCTGTCAGGAAAAGGTGAATGAACATACAGTTTCTTGAGAGATGGATAGTTAGAAGGTTTCGTATATGCTGGAACTGTTGTAGGGTCTGGCTGGACGTGGGTGTTCTGTACACCTGCGGGAGGAAAAGGTGGCAGGATTGAAGCAGTGAAATAAAGTCTGCCGTTTAGAAATCCGAAAGGTATACTACAAATTATTTTTACCTAATTGCATCCCGTCCACCTGCAATATCGTCGCCAGCGTCATTCTGGTTACCTCGGACACATAGTCTATGTCTATATTAGCATATACATCGGTTACCTCGTGCGAGTGCGGGTACTTGCCAGCCTGGCTTACTCCAATAACCACATAACCTGCCGAGTTGAAAGGCATGTGATCACTTGTCCAGATATCCAGGATCGTACTTGTTAGACTGGTATAATCCGCAGCAGCCTGTTTCATCACCTGTGCGAATCTGTGTGACTCTGCATTTTTAAGAGGCATATGATTACCCTGGTCTTCTCCAATGATAATTTTCCAGTCAGGTTTAGCATCGGGATATCCTATTTCGTCGAGATTTATTACCAAAACAATATTCATTTTATTGGAAAGTGCATAATCTGCATAAGCTCTGGAACCCCACAAGTTTTGCTCCTCGCCGGTGAAAGCAATAAAGCGGATAGTATAATTCATGTTGACATTCCTGAGGATACGGGCAATCTCAAGCATGGCTGCCACCCCGCTTGCATTGTCATTTGCCCCCGGAGCCGGACATGTTTGCCAGTCCCATCCTGTTGTCGATTTGGCTGTAGAATCATAATGTGCACAGAGGATCAGGATCTTGTCCGATTGACCTCTCCCTTCCTTTGAACAAACTACATTCTTCTGCAAAGAGTCGCAGAGACTGAAATCCTGGTACTCCACATCAGGATATCCCATGTTAATAAATTGCTCATGGATCCATTGCCCCGCCTCGGCTGATTTGCCTGAGAATGTAAAGCGAGTTGAATAGCCGGTCAGGTGCGCAATTGTGCCTTTGATGTCAGGCAAAGATACCTTATCAACCATGCCGGTAATGTATCGACCAAATGCTTTCGAAGACTCCGAACCATTTGAAGGATTACTATTTTCAATTGGATGTAATTCTAAATTTTTATTCATCTCTTCCTCTACAGATATGCCAGATTATGAAAATTACTGCGCACTCACTTTTTGGAGATTGTCGTCAAGCACCAGATATTTGAAACTTATCTCCTGAACGCTTTGCGCTCTTCGCGTGTTGCAGTGTATGATTTTTGCCACCGCAAAGGGCGCAAAGTCCGCAAAGATTAGTTATAATTGTTTGGTTTTTGATTATAATTAACCTTTTCCAGATCACTACTTTCTTCAGGAGATACGGGCTAATCACGTACCTAAGCGCGCGGGGTTGTAGGCACTCCTTTTTCCGAACCGGAAGATTGAAAACTGAGGATCTAAACGCCCTTTAGCGCTTCCTCAAATATCTCAAGCCCCTTATCGATCTCGTTCATTGAAATAATAAGCGGCGGCACGAACCTGATAACAGAATCCCCAGCAGGGAGCAATATCAACCCACGGTCAAGAGCCTTCCTGACCACGATCTCGCGCTTTTCAGTGGCGGGCACCTTATCATCATCAACAAGTTCCGCGCCAATCATTAGACCGATCCCTCTCACATCCCCGATCAGCGGATAATCTTCTTTCAGTTCGTTCAGGCGCTTCATAATATAATTACCTTTTTTAACAGCCTTCTCACCAAGCCCGCTGCTCTCCATGAATTCAAGCGTGGCAAGCCCGCCCGCAGCAGCGAGCAGGTTCCCGCCGAAGGTGTTGGCATGGGCGCCCGGTTCCCAGCTCATTATCTTATCAGTTGACAGCGTTGCGCCAAGAGGTATCCCGCCGCCAATTGATTTAGACATGCAAACGATGTCAGCCCTGACGCCAAAGTTCTCCATAGCCATGAACTTCCCGGTGCGAAAGCCGCCGCTCTGGATCTCATCTGCAATGAGAAGCACGTCATTGTCATCGCATATCCTTCGAAGCTCCTTATGGAACTCAACCGGCGGAACTATGAAACCGCCTTCTCCCTGAATGGGTTCCACGGCGATGGCTGCGGTATCTCTGGGTGAAAGCTCTCTTTTAAAGACCGTCCGTTCGATCTCCTCGACACAATATATCCCGCATCCCGGATACTCAAGGTTGTAAGGACAGCGGTAGCAGTATGCATAGTGCGAGTGTACGACCCGCAGCGAGGGAAAATGCTCTTTATGCCGCAGTTTTGAACCTGAAAGCGATAGCGAGCCAAGGGTTCTTCCGTGGAAAGCGCGGTAGAATGCTATCATATTGCATCTCTTTGTGTACCAGAAAGCAAGCTTCATGGCTGCCTCTACTGCTTCTGTGCCGGAGTTTGAGAGGAAAACCTTATCGAATCCGGTCATACTGCACAGTTTTTCTGCAAGTTTTACAGGTGTTTCAGCATAAAAATCCGAAAAACCGCAGTGCACCATCTTTTCAAGCTGGGAACATACAGCCCGTTTGACCTTTTTGCAGTTATACCCTATGTTCATCACTGCAACGCTTGCAGCAAAATCGATGTAGCTGTTGCCCTCGATATCGTATATAGTCGAACCTTCGGCATGATCAACCACAAGATCGTATGACCGCGTAAGCGATCCTACCACTTTATTATCCCGTTTTATTATATCCGTTGACTTATTTGTTATTTTTCTCATACTCACTCCACATCTATTTGCGCTTTCTGAAGCCTTCCGCTGTAATCGAAATAAACCGTTTTTATCTCCGTAAACTCCTCTATTGCAGTTGTGCCAGCCTCCCGCGTGCCGTTCCCCGTGGCTTTTGTCCCGCCAAAAGGAAGATGGATCTCAGCGCCGATGGTAGGCGCGTTGATATACGTTATTCCCGTATCGAGCTTTTCGATAGCCTTGAATGCATTTTTTATATTGCCTGTATAGATCGATGAAGACAGCCCGTAAACGACAGAATTCGCGATATCGATCGCCTCATCGAGACTTACGGCGCTGATCAGGGAGAGGACAGGACCGAATATCTCCTCCTGCGCTATCCGCATATCTGAAGTTACGTCAGTGAAGATCGTGGGCTCGAAGAAATAACCGGGGAGAGGTTTTGCCGTCCTGCCGCCCAGCACGAGTGTTGCGCCTTCCTCCTTTCCGATGTTCACATATTTTGCGATCTTCTGGAGTTGTAAATTATTGATGACAGGACCCATGTCCGTGGTTTCATCGAGACCGTTCCCGAGTTTGAGCTTTTTTGTCCTTTCGATGAATTTTTTCTGGAAGGCAGGCAGTATCTCCTCATGCACGATAACGCGGCTTGCGGCTGTGCACCGCTGCCCCGTTGTCCCGAAAGCCCCCCACAATACCCCGTCTATCGCGAGGTTCAGGTCTGCATCGTCCATCACGATGATGGGATTTTTCCCGCCGAGTTCAAGTGACACCCTTTTCATGTCCTTTCCTGCTTCGCTAAGTATCCATCTTCCCGTCTCGACAGACCCTGTAAAGGATATCGCCTTGATGTTTTTATTGTTCACGATAGCGCCGCCCACAATGCTTCCTTCGCCTATCACAAGGTTCAGGACGCCTTTCGGAAGTCCGGCTTCAGTGAGTATCTTAACAAGTCCTATGGAAAGAAGCGGCGTATCGCTTGCTGGTTTGAACACGATAGTATTTCCGTAGATGAGTGCTGGCATTATTTTCCATGCAGGTATTGCGATCGGGAAATTCCAGGGCGTTATGAGCCCGACAACGCCTATCGGTCTTCTTGTGGTCATGCAGAACTTGTCGGGCAGTTCAGATGGCGTGGTCTCACCCAGAAGCCGCCGCCCCTCGCCCGCTGCATAATAGGTTATATCGATTGCTTCCTGAACGTCGCCCCGTGTCTCCTTGAGTATCTTACCCATTTCCTGGGTCATGAGCCGGGCAAGTTGTTCCTTTCTTTCCTCAAGCATTCGTGCAGCCCTGAACAGTATCTTACCGCGAAGAGGTGCCGGTGTTCCGCTCCATGAATCAAAAGCTCCTTCCGCGCTCTCGACAGCACGCGAAACGTCGTCAACAGATGCCTTCTGGAGCTTTGCGATTGTCTCAAGCGTGGCAGGATTGACATCGTCGAACGTTTCGCCGGTGCCTGAATCTACCCATTCGCCGTTTATGAAAAGTTTGTATTGCTGCAAGACACTTCACCCTGATATTAAGTTGGCGGGGATTCTATTTTAAGGTTATTATACCTGCTGTCGTGCCTATAAAAGATTAAGTCCTGATAAATACATATAAAGTAACGGGTACTATGGAGATAATAACCCACGACATAATAGTAATAGGCGCGGGGCTTGCGGGTCAGATGGCAGCACTTGAAACATCGCAGAGTTCGGACACAGCGATCATTTCTAAAGTCCATCCTCTCCGAAGCCACTCAGGAGCTGCACAGGGCGGCATAAACGCGCCATTCGGGAACGCCACGCCTGACGACTGGGAGAAACATGCATTCGATACTGTCAAGGGTTCGGACTATCTTGCTGACCAGGACGCGGTGGAGATACTCTGCAAGAACATAACTTCAAGGATCGTGGAGACAGACTCATTCGGTGCGATATTTGACCGTATGCCCGATGGCAGGCTGGCGCAGCGACCTTTCGGCGGAGGGAGCTTTCCCAGGACATGCTATGCAGGCGACGCCACAGGGCATGAGATACTGAACACGTTATATGAACAGTTCATAAAAAACAATGTTAAAGTTTATGAAGAATGGCTCCTGACCTCATTGATAGTTGAGGATAACGCATGCATAGGCGCATTTGCCATCAACTTAAAGAACGGCGAGGCTGCATATTTCCGGTCAAAAGCAGTTATAGTCGCAACGGGCGGCTGCGGAAGGGTCTTTGAGAGGACAACTAATTCACACCAGAGCACGGGCGACGGGATATCTATGGCTTACAGGGCTGGAGCGCAGGTCTGCGATATGGAATTCGTGCAGTTCCATCCCACAACACTTGTCGGAACCAACATTCTCATATCAGAAGCTGCGCGTGGTGAAGGCGGGCTGCTGCTCAACGGTGATAATGAGAGGTTCATGGAAAAATATGCTCCCGCAGCAAAGGAACTTGCGCCGAGAGACATTGTAGTGAGGAGCATACAGACCGAGGTAAATGAGGGGCGCGGGATCGGCGGTGGGGAGTTCGTATCGCTTGACCTTAAAGGGCTTGGCAGGGAAAGATTGCTGGAAAAGCTTCCGCAAATATATAAGCTTGCAAAAGATTTTGCCAATGTCGATGTTGCAGAGGCATGTATTCCCGTTCAGCCGGCACAGCATTACACGATGGGCGGGATAAGAACAAATAACAGGGGAGAATCTTCGATAAAAGGCTTGTTCGCATGCGGAGAATGTGCCTGCGTCTCGGTTCACGGAGCCAACAGGCTGGGCGGGAACTCACTTGCAGAAACGCTGGTGTTCGGGAAAATCGCCGGGGCAAAAGCACTTGAGTACATAAGAAAGAAGGGAACTCCGGGCATCCTGAAGGAAGCGGTCGGGAAGGAAGAGAACAGGATAAACCATCTTTTCAGGAGCGGTGACGGGTCTATTGCAGAGATACGAAAGGAACTGCAGAAGGTCATGTGGGAAAAAGTCGGAGTTTTCAGGAATGAAAAGGACATACTCGGGGCTCTGAAAACATTGAGAACACTTGAAGAGAGTTACGCCCGCGCCGGAGTAAAGGATGGAAGCAGGATATTTAACACGGAAATGATGCAGGCAATAGAACTTGGTTTTATGCTGGATAACGCAGAACTCATCGCAAAGGGCGCGCTGCAAAGGCGTGAGAGCAGGGGGAGCCATTTCAGGACTGATTTTCCGGACAGGGACGATAATAACTGGCTTGTGCATACGATATTTATCCTGAAAGACGGGAAGCCGCATCCCAGTTTTGAACCAGTCAGGATAACTTTATTCAAGCCGGAGGCAAGAAAATATTGAAGGAAGTTAAACTTGTCATATCCAGGTACGACCCGGCGGAAGATGATAGACCGCATTATGAAAAGTACATTGTTCCCTGGAAGTATGGTCTCACCGTACTTGATGCCCTGAACTACATCAAAGAAAATATCGATAGCAGCCTTTCATTCAGGCAGGGATGCAGATCTGCGATATGCGGTTCCTGTGCGCTGCGAGTGGACAAACGGGGATGCCTGGCTTGTAAAACGATGATAGCGGAAAAGACCGGTGAGATAATAATTGACCCGCTGAACCATTATAAAGTAATAAGGGATCTTGTAGTTGACCTCACCCCCTTCTACGAACGAATGAAGCAGATCCAGCCTTACCTTGTCAGGAACAATACAGTCCAGATGACCGGGAAAGAGATGTTCATCAGACCAGAGGCACTGGCTGAGGCAAAAAACCTGAGAGATTGCATCCTGTGTGGTTCATGCCACTCTGACTGCAACACTCTTGACGTGGATAATACGTTCTGCGGACCTGCAGCGCTTGTAAAGGCTCTGAGATTCGCATCAGACCCGAGGGATGAGAATAAAGGCAGGCTGGCGCAGGCAGTGGAACTCGGGCTTTACAAATGTCCTGTTGATCAGGAGTGCGAATTTGCCTGCCCGAAAGAGATCAACATCAGGAGAGGCACGATCGAGAGGCTCAGGTATCTGGCTGTGAAAAACGAACTTGCTCCGCTGCCTGAACATAAGAAACTCATAAATTCAGTGCTTTCCACGGGAGGGATCGTACCCGTTAAGGCAAAGCCAACCACTGAGATGTTCCCTGAATACATCAAGAAATTCAACGGGGAACCGCAGGCAGAAGTCCTGCTATTCCTGGGATGCATAATAAACAGGAGAAAACAGAACGTAGCTGAGGCGATAATAAACATATTCCAGAATAATCACGTTGCGGTCCATCTGCCCGGGAAGGTGACGTGCTGCGGTTCGCCTTTCATGAGAATAGGTCAGAGGGACAGCATGCGCCCTTTCGTGGAGAAGAATTTCAGCATATTCAATGAATACGCCAGCCGGGGAATAACCGATGTTGTGACAAGCTGCTCAGGATGCAACTCCACTTTCAGGCACGACTTCCCGAAGCTTGCAAGGGAATTTGAAATACCTCTGAACTTCAGGATATACGATGTGGGGGAATATATGTCTGAAAAAATAGTGCTGGACGTCGAAGGTTTGAAGAGCACAAATATCAGAGCCATGTATCATTATCCCTGCCACATAAGAGCGAGCGGTCTTGCGGAAAATATCTACATTAACCTGATACAGAAGATACCAGGAGTTGAGCTCGTGAAAGTCCCGAAGTCAGGATACTGCTGCGGCGGCGGGGGAGGGGTGAGAGCGGCTTTTCCAGACCTTGCTGACAGGCTTGCGATAAGGAGGATAGAGATAGCAAAGGAATCAGGAATAGATACGCTGATAACGAACTGCCCGTTCTGCGTGCTTTCGTTTGAACGGGTGCTGCAATTGAAAGAGGAGACGGGGGAGAAGATGGAGTTCAGGATAATTGATTTCTACGAGATGTTCAGCGAGGCGTACGGAAGTTTCCCAAATTAAATGATGTTTTCAACAATGCTCAATCCTAATGAACCTTAACACCGATATTTATTTAATGTAATAATTACATCTTTAAATGTAGATACTAAATGTCAAATATCAAATACATCCAGAGTGAAGTCAGCGAGCATCTTTACTCAGAGTTAAAAAAGACAGCAGAAAAACAGGGCATGTCGATCAAAGATGCAATTAGAGAAGCGGTATTGGAATATGTTCATGAGAAATCGGGATTTGATAAGAACGACCCTCTCTTCAGGATGCAGACATTTCGCGCTTCAAAAGACCTTTCAGAGAAACATGATGAGATATACTATGAGGATTGAGCATGATCTTCGTGGATACTTCAGCTTTCCTGGCGCTTGTGAATGAAACTGATAAAAACCATATCGATGCAGCAGGTTTTATTGAAGATATAAAGAACGGAAGGGCAAATGTGAGAAAAATAATCACTTCAGATTACATTATAGATGAGACCCTGACAAGAATACGCTATTCCGTGGGACATCGGGAGGCTGTCCAGTGGGGAAGGGATATACTTGTGTCAAAGGTGGTTGAAAAGATGGAAGTGAACGGAGAGATATTCGGGCTTGCGTGGGAACTTTTTGAGAAATATAAAGACAAGAAGCTAAGTTTCACCGACTGCACGAGTTTTGCGATGATGACCAAGTATGGCATAAAGATGGCTTTCTCTTTTGATAGTGATTTTAAAAGCATGGGATTCGTTCTTCTTCCATGAGTAATATGAAGAAATCTAAATCCATTTCAATATTCCCTGCGCTTCGGTTCATACCTGGTGATATTCACTGGCTTATATTCAATCCTCGGTCCGTTCCGCGTGTATGAAACAAGCGTATGCCTGAGCCAGTTGGCATCATCCCTTTCCCGAAAGTCAATACGATAATGGGAACCCCTGCTTTCCTTGCGAGCCAGGGCGCCAATACATATCGTCTCGGCAATATCAAGCATACCTTCAAGCTCGATCGCGTTCACGAGTTCCTGGTTAAAAACTGAGCCTTTATTCCTGACAAACACATTCTTATAACGCATCTGCAATTCCCTGATATTTTCAAGCGCAGTTGTTAACTTTTGTTCATCCCTGAATATCCCGACTTTTTCATCCATAATAGCTTTAAGCGAATCGCGGATATTGAAGAACGGTTCGCCTTCTGTCTTATTGAGCAGTCCTGAAATTCGCGCCGATTCCTCAAGCACCGATCTTTCGAGTGAATCCGGCACCTCAAATTCAGATGTTTTCGAATATTTCACTGCATTTTCACCGGCGATCTTCCCGAACACTATCGTCTCAAGGAGTGAATTGCCTCCAAGCCTGTTTGCGCCGTGAACGCTGATGCAGGAGCACTCTCCGGCTGCAAAAAATCCCGGAATGGATGTTTCACACTCCTTATTTGAAGCTATCCCGCCCATGGAATAATGCTGCCCCGGCTGCACGGGTATCGGCTCCCTTATCGGGTCGATATTCGCGAAATCCATACTGATCTGCCTTATTCCGGGTAATCGTTCTTTGATCTTCTGTGCGCCAAGGTGTGTGAGGTCAAGATGAACGTAGCCACCTTCGAAGCCCCTGCCTTCGTTTATTTCGGTCTGGATGGCGCGCGCAACGATATCCCGCGGCGCAAGGTCAAGCAAATGGGGGGAATATCGTTCCATGAAGCGCTCCCCGTTTTTATTTTTAAGCATTCCTTCCTCCCCTCGGGCTCCTTCGGTGATTAGGATATTCGTTCCGTAAAGCGTTGTCGGATGGAACTGCACAAATTCCATATCCTCAAGCGCCGCGCCGCTGCGGTATGCCACAGCGCAGCCGAATCCTGTGTTTATTATCGAGTTCGTTGAACGTTCGTATATCCTTCCATAGCCGCCAGTGGCGAAGATCACTGCCTTTGCCAGGAAGCCCTCTACCTGCCCTGTTGCGATGTTATACCCGACAACCCCGGAACATCTGCCATTATTAGTCCCCGTATTTAAATACGGGGTCTTTAAAACAAGCCGTGTTACCAGCCATTCTTCATAGAATTTTATGCCGCTTTTAAGCGCCTGCTCATACATCGTATGCAGCAGCGCATGACCTGTCCTGTCTTCCGCGTATGCGGTGCGCGGGAATCCTGCGCCTCCGAAAGGGCGCTGGGAGATATGCCCTTCATCAGTCCTTGAAAAGAGCGTACCCCATCGCTCCATCTCAATGACCCGTGCTGGAGCGTCCCTGCATAGCACTTCCACAGCATCCTGGTCTGCAAGATAATCGCTGCCTTTTACAGTATCAACGGCGTGGTCTTCCCACCTGTCAGTTTTCCCGAGCGCAGCATTTATGCCGCCCTGTGCAGCCACAGAATGCGAACGCAGGGGATGGACTCTGGATATTACTGCCGCGTCAGCACCACCGGCTGCCAGGGCGGCGCGCAGACCTGCAAGACCGCCGCCCACTATTATTATGTCATGCATGAACATAGATATAGGAAGGATTGGCTTGCGTATTAAAAGTAGTCATCCATTCGCTAACCCGTCTGGATTAATTCACATGAGATAAACGCTGTTTGCTCATTCAAAACAGCCTTATTCGAAAAAGAAAGAAAAAATAGAGGAATTGAATCCTCTATGAGTGCTAATATCCACCTCCTACAACCTGTCCCATGTCGTTTATGCCATATGCAAAGCTGCTGCTTGCTCCCAGTAGCGTTCCAAGATCGGTTGGTACAGCAGTTGCTCCAACTTTTCTCCACACCACTGCATGGTAATATCCCGCGCCATTGTCGCTATATCCTGCAACAACTCCTGTGTCGCTGACGCCATATGCAACGCTCCAGCTTCCTCCGGGCAGCGTTCCGAGGTCGGTTGGCTCAATAGCTGCTCCAACTTTTCTCCATACGACTGCATGTGTATATCCTGTACCAATGTCGCTATATCCTGCTACCAGTCCTTTGTCGATTATGACAATTGCATAGCTCCAGGTTCCTCCCGGCAGTGTTACAAGGTCTGTTGGCACCTATGATGGGCATACTTTGCTCAACACAACTGCAGGG
>CABMHZ010000210.1 GCA_902386115.1 uncultured archaeon
GGGTTTAAGGGGGACAGCGGAATGTCCCCCTTTTAATTAGACTAAGATCTTCTATTAATCTCTTAACCGAAAGTATTAATAGTACGCTTATCTGCGTTCATCCGCGGTTAAATTGCCAGATGCAACAAAAGCAACAAAAATCAGCGCGCCCGAAAGAACAACTGATTTGCTATCTCATTTTTGTGTAATCCCTTATCAGTTCAATCGATTTGCCGGGTTTCTGCATTTCAGTTCAGGCGCAGGATTATAGATCACAACAACTTTTCAAATTCTTCCATAGAAAGCCCGGCAGCTTTAATTAAACCTCTCAACAAACCTGGTTTTATCTCTCTATGTTTTGGGATAGATAATGTAACCTTCGACCCTTCTTTTCTCAGAACAACATGACTTCCTACCTGGCGGTGAGGAATCCAACCGGCTCTGGAAAATGCTTTTATAGCTTCCATTCCTGAAATTATTGGAAGTTTAGACATCAGGCAACCACATCAACTATTTTGGCTGAGGGCTTAGCCAAATATGACTTAATTTCATCTTCCCCCAATGACTCAAGACATGCCTGTATAGCTTCTTTGATGTTTTCCAGGGCCTCTTCAATTGTATCTCCCTGAGAAAAACAGCCTGGAAGGCTCGGACACATAACTATATAGCCGCCGACTTCTTCATCTTCCTCTAAAACAACTTTAAGATGCATATTATTCTTTATTAAAGTCTGAGTTTAAATGCTTTAGGATTATTCAACCCTAAATATTCAAAAAAACTTCACCCCAAATTTTTTGCTATCAAAGGCAAACCACTAATGCATGCTTTGCTTAATGCATCGTCCATGCCCTTAAGCAGCGCCCTGGGATTCCCGTTGACCTGCAAGTTTAAGCTGTATATGAACTCCCTGGTAAATGGAAATATGGGGTCCATATTCTGGGCAGACCTGCTTACTGCAAGCCTCTTTGCCACAAGAAGTTCAGCTTCCTTATCTGCAAGCCCGTTCAATATGTATTGTTTGTTTATCCGCTCTATGAAAGATGGATTTGTTTCCTTGATCCCTTTGAAAATTTCATTATTGCAGGTAAAACAAAGCAGGCTTCCAGCCTTCAGGTTGTTTACCAGGGATATGAGGAAATCCTGGAATTTATTATCCCCGCAATCAATATTGTCAAACAGGATATAGGACGGGGTCTGCTCCTTTAACATTGCGGATGCCAGTATCCCGAGCTCTGCAGGTTCTTTTTTCTGTTTCAATGATCTTTTTATTTCAGTAACATATCCAGGCGACCTGAGTCTTCCCATAAAACCTAACTTATCATTTATCTGCTTCAGCCCGCTTTCGAATAATCTTTTCATGTTGAACTCATAATCCTGTTCAACGCTTATCAAAACATGGAAAATACCGCTTTTAATCGCAACCTCTTCAAGCCATCGCAATCTCTCACTTTTTCCAATACCCAGGTCACCTGCATACGCCACGACAGCCCTTCCTCCTTCAGACACCTCTCCAACCAGGCATGAGAATTCGCTGTCTATCTTCTGGCTCACATGCAGTAAGCTGACATTCTCTATCGCCTCGGCAGATACCTCCCGAAAAGGATTCGAGGTCAAACCATACAGCTTATATTCATTCGTCATCGATGCATCTCTGCTGCTAAACTAATACCGTTTTTACCTACCGGGACAGCCATATGCAATCAGAGTCTCAGAGAACGGTTAATTAATTAACCCCTATAGTCTAAATACCTCTATATACTCTATAAGGAAATACATTATTGGGTCTGAAAGAAAAACGTAATATGTGAAACTTCTTAAAGATGAGTCCGGACTGTCAGTGGTAGTCGGTACACTGCTGCTGATATTGATCGTGGTAGCTTCGGTATCTGCCCTTTCTGTCATGGTATCCGAGGCACAGAAAAAAGATATGGAGCAGAGGAGCCTTCGCGCTGCCGTGGAGAGTGAAAACTTAAAGATCATTTCGCTGGCACTCAATGATTCAGATGGCGATGGGTACTGGAATACTATGATACTGAACGTTGTGAACCTGAATACTGACGAATCAAGAATTGTTGGCATCAATATTAATGACAGGAATGCGGCAAACTATACTGATGGAGTGAAAGAGTATAATTTCCAGAACCAGTTGCCCATACCATCAGGAAGGTACAGGAAGATCTTCTTAAATCTAACCTCCAACTTTACCTCCACGATTAACATATCCAGGAATGATGCAATCCGGGTAATTCTCTTTTCCAGCCTGACAAACAAGTTTGAGCATGTCTTTCTCCCACCTGTGCCTATCATAAAAGTGAGTGTTGAATCTGAACAAATTGGAACTGCTTTTTATGACGTACTTTCCCTGGACGGTTCGGATTCTTTTGAGGAGGAAGGCACTATTATTGACTACCAGTGGCAGGTCAGGAACGGCACAAACGGCACTTCGATCCTGGGCAATCCGAGAGGACAGAAAGCGAGGATGAATTTCAACCTGACGGGTACAGGGAAGTTCCGGGTTGACCTTAACGTGACAGATAGTAACGGGATTCTGGGTTCTGCAACCTGGGATTCCCCTTAAAATCAGGCATGCAGAGTCTCCTTTATTATCGATTGTCACGCCTAAAAAAGGCATATATTTTTTTTCAATAATCTATATATATTATAAATATCAGTAGAGTAAAGATTATATGGAAACACGAAAGGTTTACGTCAGCGGCGGTTCGACCTATGTAATTTCATTGCCCAAAAAATGTGTTAAGAAAACTAATTTGAAACCCGGGGACGCACTGGTTGTTACAGAACATGGTGGTTCCTTACAGATCGGGACCGGTGTAATTGAAAAAGAGTCGCGAACGAAGGAGATCAAGATCTCCCAGGTAATGTCAAGCGATTCTCTTGAACGCATATTAATCGCCTTTTACCTGGTGGGTTATGATACTATCAAGATAAAACTTGACAGGAAGGATCATCTTGCATACAGGTAGATCATACGGAACATTATGGATTATCTGATAGGCGTAGAAATAGTCGAAGACACTGACGAAGCAATGACCCTTGAGATAATGCTGGATTACAAACGTATGAGTACCATGCAGATACTCCAGCGAATGTTCTCGATAGACAGGTCGATGCTTCTTGATCTTGGAAAGGCTTTAAAAAACATGGATACTGACCTTGCAAAAGATATAATAGCAAGAGAGAAAGAGATCGACAGGCTCTATTTTTTAGTTGTCAGGCAGCTTAAGGGCGCAGTCGAATACCAGCAGATTGCGGAAAAACTCGGGATAGAATCCCAGAGGGATTGCCTTGGATACAGGATCGTGGTAAAGGTTCTTGAAAGAATTGCCGACCATATTGAAAACATAGCAAAAAGTTACATCCGGTTATCTGATATCCAAAAAGAAACGCAACTGGACGAATTTATAGATCTCACCAATGACGTGGTTGCAACTTTCGAAAAATCGGTTCAGGCATTATTTACAAGAAATGATGAAATGGCTGAAACTGTTTTCGATGAGCTGAAAAAGGTTGAGAAATCCCACTCCGATATTTCAAAAGGATTATTCAAGATAGAAGATATCCAGTCTGCTATTTTGATGAAAACAATGCTTGACAGCCTTGACAGGATAGCGAGCTACAGCGGAGATCTTGCAGAAGTAGCTATCAACATGTCAACTGAAATATCTTGATTTTATAAGTCCAAATGTTTGTTGTTGTATCTATGTTTCAATCCCTCCAAGGTCTGATTTTAACAAAAGGGATATGGCTACGATATGATCTTCCCTCAGGTGTTTAGACTCTGTCTTTATTTAAGGTACAATGGTTCACCTTAACCATAAATATAAAACGCTGCAAATCCATAAAGAGGGAAAAGATAAGGCTTTTAATAAGTAGCATAAAAATTAATAAAAAATTATTATATAAACTATATTAAAAGCTCCCCCATGCCGAGGTGGCAGAGCGGACTAACGCGGCAGGCTCGAGACCTGTTTTACCTTCTGGTAAGCTAGGGTTCAAATCCCTACCTCGGCGCCATGATTCTTTGAAAATGGCATGAATCGTACCTGCCAAAATAAAAAATAAAGCGACTAACACACTAACTTGGGCGAGAAATACTTCTTTATCACAGTATCACACTTGCCGCAGGTTATCATGAGCCAGTCGCCGACTTCCTGTTTATCGTAGTTGTCGAATATGGATGCTCCGCAGGATGGACAGACGTAGTATTCCCTGAAATAGTAGTTATAGAACTCAGGGGTTTTTTCAAGCCAGCTGATGGTTTGCAGCAGCCTTTCAAGATATCTCTGTTTTCCGCCCTCTGCGCCTTTTTTCATCTCCTCGCGCACGTGCTCTTCCATGTGCTGGATGTGGCGCCTGGTGTTTTTCCGTATCTTCTGGTAGTCGCTTACATACTGCTTTCCGCTCTCAAGATACCTGAGATATCCTTTGTTCGATCCTGAGCCTTCCTTTATCGTCCTGAGGAAGTATTCGGTCATCAGGTCTTCCATCAGATCTGAGCA
>CABMHZ010000211.1 GCA_902386115.1 uncultured archaeon
AAATAAAGAAAACGATAGCTACAGGCTTCGTAACATTTGTACGGGGTATACCGGAGTGACTGAAGACGATAGGCGTTCTCGTGCATCTGTTAGAGCATCGTGAACCAGTTTACACAATCATGGAGCAGAATACGGGCACGCATTTCTATATTGAGGGAGTCTGGAATAGCGATTTGATGAACCGATTTTATTAAGAGGGTAGCAATATTTATCATTTCATGAAACCTATAATAAACTATGACGGACATTGCATATTATATTAGAGAGAATCAAGTCGAAGATGTAATAAAAAATATGAATGTAGGTTGTGGGACTGATAGAATTCATAAAATGATTAAAAAACATGATGCAAGTAATACAAGAATTATATGTAGATAAACATCATAAATGGGCTTACAGGGTAAAAGGAGACAAAAAATCAAGAAAAATTGATCCACCGATTCCGTTTGTTGAAATGTTCCCGAATAAACCATGGAAGTACTCTGGAAATAGATATGTTTGAACGTATTAAAATCATGGAGGTTTAAAATGCCAACACTAACTGCATATATCGAAAAAGATCCAGAAACTGGCTTATATGTGGCGATTGTCCCTGGAATTCCTGGCGCCCATACTCAGGCAGTGACCCTCGATGAGCTTCAAGAGAATCTTAAAGAGGTACTGGAGCTGTGCCTGGAGGAAATGGAGCCTGAGAATAAACAACAATTACCCCAATTTGTCGGAATTCAGCAGGTTGAGGTGAGTGTTTGAGTAGGCTTCAGATAATCGATGCCAGAAAAATGGAAAAGCTGCTAATTAAACTGGGTTTTCAGAGGGTGCGCCAAAAAGGGAGTCATGTGTTTTATAGGCATCCTGATGGAAGAACTACCAGTGTACCGCATCATCCTGGGAGAGATTTAGCACGTCCATTAATAAAAGAAATTTTAAGGGAGATAGAACTTAGTGTTGAGGAATACAATGAATATTTGAAGAAATTGTGAAACCTCTATTACATCTTATTTCCGTGCCCCTTTTTGACAAAAGCCATTGTAGCAAATGGCGAAAGAAACCCTATGCACCCGTACCATGATGCCTCGTTTTTAAAAACGAGGTCGTTGACTGCAAACGATAGGGGATTATGTGCATCTGTTGTACATATTGAACCAGAATAACAATCGTGGTGCCAAAAATGGGGCACGAATAAAACCACAAAGCATGAAAATAGAAATAAAGGGATGAATAAATGGAGCATATTCGAAGTTCCATATACATCAATTTCATAGCATCTAATATCCTTAAACATTAGGGAGTTTAGTTTTTGAGTGAATACATCTTGCATACATCGATGAACTCTTGAAAAGTAATAGAAAACAAGGAATCATATATCGGTATATTCTTCAAATAAAATCATCACTAAATTCGGAAAATTGAGAATTTTAAATTATTTTTTAACCCCAATTATCGCCTCTATATCAATGTGGTATTGTACTAACGATACGATGTCCCCAAGTTCTCCACATTCGGTGCATATTTTTGGATCGTGTGGAATAATTCCAAGTATCGGGATGCCAGTAAGCGATGATATTATCCCTGGATTTGTTTCCTCTGCCATGCCTCCATGGTAGTTGTTAATTATCACACCGATTACATGTATCCCGCATTTTCTGGCATATTCAATAGTAAGAAATGTGTGATTTATTGTTCCAAGACCGGGTCTCGCCACGACAATCGCCGGAAGACCAAACAGCTTTATAAGGTCGGAGATGAAGAATCTTTCTTTTATAGGCACTGCAATTCCTCCTGCACCTTCTACAACCACGAAGTCATGCCGCTTCTCAAGTTCTCTACAGGATTTCAAGATATGATCAATGTCAATAGGTTTTCCTTCGATTTCTGCTGCAATACCAGGCGCCAATGCTTCCTTCAAAAGTACGGGGCAAATCAGCTCATCCTCATCTTGGGAATCCGCAGCTCTCTTCATCAATTCTGCATCCTGCGAATAGAGTTTGCCATTCCTTAATGCTGCGCCGCTTTGCACAGGTTTCATTACACCAATGTCGTAACCCCTGAACCTTAATGCTCCTGCAAGCCCTGCGGCTACCGCTGTTTTTCCTACATCAGTATCAGTCCCAGATATGAATATCCCAGTCATAAACTACAGTCCGAATTTTTCCCTGATTACTCCTATGGCAAAAAGAGCATCATCAATATCTTTTCTGCTATGCGTTGCCATAAGAGATGTCCTTATTCTTCCTTTTCCTTCAGGTACAGTTGGAGGACGGATCCCCAGAGAGTACACCCCAAGTCTTTCAAGTTCGGCCGCAGCATCAAGCGTTCTTCTAGAGTCACCTATTATGAGAGGTATGATCTGCGCATTACTATTTATTGAAAATCCCATATTCTCAAGACCTTTCCTGTAAAAAGCGACATTATCCCACAATCTTTTCGCCGGATTCTCAGTTTCAATAATATCAATAGCGGCTCCTGCAGCGGCAACCGCTGGCGGTGGAAGCGCTGTTGAGAATATGAAAGATCGTGCCCTGTTGCGCAGATACTCAATCAGTTCATTACTTCCAGCAACATATCCACCTGTACTTCCAAGCGCTTTGCTCAGGGTTCCCATGTTTATATCTACTCTCAAATTAAAATGATCCGCAGTTCCACTATAGTGCTTCCCCAGAACACCGGTGGCATGAGCATCATCCACCATGACCATAGCGTCATGTTTCTCGGCGATCTCAACGATCTCAGGAAGCGGCGCGATATCGCCATCCATACCGAATATACCGTCTGTGACAATGAGTTTCTTTTGATGCCTGGAACTTTGCAGCGTTTTTTCTATGCATGATGCATCCCTATGAGGATAGACCTTAACTTCTGCATGGCTCAATCGGCATCCATCGATTATGCTTGCATGGTTCAGTTCATCGCTGAGTATCAGGTCGCCTTTATTCATCATTGATGCGATTGTCCCGATGTTAGCCATGTAACCCGTACTGAATACTATGGCGGCTTCAGTGCCTTTGAATCGTGCGATTTTTTCCTCAAGCCGCTCGTGCAGGTAGGTATTCCCGCTGGTCAACCGCGAGCCTCCTGCACCTGTGCCATATTCGGCTATTGCATCGATCGCAGCTTTTTTTACTTTCGGATGATTTGTCAGGCCAAGATAATTGTTCGAAGAAAGGAGTATAAGTTCTCTTCCATCTTTTATTATTCTTGGGGTTTGCCCGCTCTCGATGGTGTTGAGCCTGCGGTATAATCCCTTGTTTTTTATATCCGCAAGCTCCTGGTTCAACCAGTCCATTTTCATAGTACGAATCTTGGCATTATTTCGGCTGATCCGAACACTCCAAAAATACCCCTCTCATTGAATTCAAATCCTGCTTTCATCCATCCAAGAGCTGGTCCCACAACATTGGCAGCCATTGTGGTTTCATCACCAAGGATGAACCTGTGACTTGAAACTGCTCCATCGAATGTCCTGCCAGTAAGAGTCATTGTAGTGCTAACCGGTTTTTTGGGATTTCTTGTATCCACAACGCCTCCAACATTTACCTTCTCACGCGATACTATCCCTGCTCTCTCAAGAATTACATCATCTGCGTGCTCCATATTATGAAGATGCAGGATGCCTTTTCTTGAATCAAGCTCTTCCTTGATCTGGGCGCACGTCATATTCGCAGCCTTTTCAAGATCAAATCCCTCAAGATGGGCTATGTCCTCGCGGATAGTGGCTCGGTATGATTCCCAATTGGAGACCCCTACTCCGAAATTGATATTCACCCCTATCACTTCCATAAAAGAATTCGCTGCAAGGGCTGCCGCGCATGTAAGCAATCCGGGTGTGGCACCTGCACCTGTGATATAAGTTATCCCTGCATCTTTTAATTTATCATTCATGCCAAAAATAAGTTCCACTGCTCTGGAACGCTTCATGGCATCCACCATTACTCCATTGTAACCGTATTCAGCAAATTGCGACACTACATTTGGGATGAATTCGTTTGAGAGGTTTGGAAGAGCAATAAAAATGCCATCCAGCTCATCCGAATTCCGTATCAGCTCGCCCACAGCATCATCGGTTTTAATTCCAATATCTCCGGGCTTCTTGTTTTCAAGAGAACATAGATCTATTCCATCATGGTCTATCACAAAACCTGTTTTATCTGCAATAGCCGTGAGTCTCATTTCTTTTTTCATAGCAAGCATTCTTACAGCAGCCATTCCCAGGCCGCCTGCGCCCAGAACGCCAATGTTTGCAACTTTTTTTCGTGGTTTTTGTATCTGTATCAATTGTTGGTTCATGTATTATTCTCCTGTGATATTATTAAGATCAGAAATCTCACGTAAACCATCAAATTTAGTGATCAGAACCGGTGTTTTTTCTATTTCTTCAATGTAATCAGTGATGTTCACATTATCAACGAAAAATACCCTCCCACCACGATAATCTCCTTCTTTTTTCAAATGGGGGATTCGCACATAACCCAGTTTTCCAGATGCCACATAACCGGTAGTATAAAAGGGGTCGTCTGACCAGCAAAGCTCAGCAATTGACCCTTTGGTGAAAGCTACTTTAGTGGCTAGCACAAGTGCTTCTTTAACGTGAGTAAAATGGCGGGTCAATCCTTTTTTGGAAAGTGCATCTGCAAGAAGAAGAGATGCGATTGGTGTAATATCCATATGAGATGCCCTTATTCCCCTTCGTTTATCAGGTTCAAGCCGTTCGCCTTTCATATCCATAACTATCGCTCCTCTCATATTCTCTCCATCTGATGGGCCGTTCTCAAGAAGAGTGAAGGCTTTTTCTACGCACAGATAAGGTATTCCAATATGTGAGAGGACTTTTTTGGCAACTTTTTTTCCTTCTTCTACACTGTTAACATTAACTAAATTGATAGGCAAAGACGTTATTTCTTTGATCGGGGTTTCTATTTCTTCAACTGATATGTTAATGAAATCCGGTTTTCCTCTGTCATGGGATAGCGCCCTTTCGATCATGGATACCGCGGCAATTTTTATATTCTTTTCATCAACGAGGCGCTCTGCTCCTGAGATGTGCATTTCATCTTTTGTGGCTCTCATCCGCACACTATACATGCACTCTTCCTGGAATAAGTCCCAGATCTTTGATCATCTGGATATCTTCCCTGGGGAGTCGGCCAGGGGTTGTGAGATAATTACCCAGCAATAACCCATTGGCACCGGCAAGAAGTGACAGGCATTGCAGGTCACGCAGGTTCTTTTCACGGCCACCGGCTATTCTTATATTTTTTTTCGGGAGTATGAGACGAAAAACGGCAATCGTTTTTAGCGCATCCATGGGGCTTATTGGAACCAGATCTTCAAAAGGTGTGCCTTTAATTGGATTCAATATGTTGATCGGAACGGCATCTACATCAAGTTCCCTGAGAGTAAAAGCAAGTTCAATCCTATCATGTACCGATTCTCCCATCCCTATTATCCCGCCACAGCAAACCTCAAGACCAACGGATCTTGCAACCTGTATTGTTTTTATCTTTTCTTCATAAGAATGGGTAGAACATACATTCTTAAAAAATCCTAGAGAGGTTTCCAGATTATGATGTACTCTTGTTACGCCTGCTTTTTTTAGTAGTAGTGCATTTTCTTTCGTGAGCATCCCCAGAGAAACGCAGACCGACATCAAGGTTTCTCTTCTGATCCTTCTTATTGAATGCAATATACTTTCAAAATCATCATTATCAACTCCTTTTCCGCTGATGACGATACAGAACCGGGCAGCGCCTTCTTCCTGCATCATGAGTGCCAGGTTCAGGATATCTTCCTCGTCCATGAATGGATGCGGTATTACATCAGTATCATTGTGTACAGACTGGGCACAGAATTTACAATCCTCCGGGCATAATCCACATTTTGCGTTTACAATAGAACAAAGGTCCACACTGTCCCCGAGTTTTGAGCGAACACTGTTCGAAAGTGCAAAAAGCTCAAGACAATCTTTGCCTTTAAGGCTCATAAGCTCTATGGCATCTGAAAAATTGATGTGGTCACAGTTTTTAACTTTTGAAATGACATTTTGAAGCATGATGATTGTAAACTTTTTCAGTTCGACGGTTTACAATTGATTTAAACTTTTGTATTTACTACAGCTATTTTGCGTCAATTCTGCTTGTAATGGTTTATACAACATCCTTACCCGGGGTATTTTTACAGGCGTTGCCGTACCAATAATACTAAAAAAATAAAAAAAGCTTCCCTTACTCTTTCCCGAAGAAGCTTCTCATCATTGG
>CABMHZ010000212.1 GCA_902386115.1 uncultured archaeon
ACTAATTTAAAAGCCGACAATCCCTCTTTAATTATTCCTGCTAAGTACTCTTCCTCTAATACTTTTAAATTAGATTCTAATCCTACGGTGAAGAATTGAACACCGTAATCAGGGGGTGTTCCGCTTTCTCCAAGTTTCAAAATAATTGATTTTGCTATTAATGGATTAATTTTATTTAATTCAGTCATTTAACCACATCCCTAAAGAAAATATGTGAATATCTGTTGCCTTCTCCATTCTTATTAAACGGAACCCATATATAATCTTCTTCATTCATAGTGGCTCCCATTGTTGCAATAACTAATCCCAACTCCTTATTGCTTATTGATTTTACTTTGAGTTCTCTAAGTTTATACAAGTCATATCCAAAAAGCCATCGGCTGTATCCTTTAAAATTTTCTTTTATAGGATTTTTTCTAAATGATGGAGATTGAAGTAAGAGTGTTAATTCGTTTAATATTGATGTTACGGGAACTCTTTGTTCTCCAGCTAAGCTCTCAGACTTACTTAATTTAGACGCTCTGATAAACGCTTCATAAAGTTTTTTTGAAAAATCAGAATAATCAATTTTGCGATCGTTTATCTCTTTTTCCAATGCATCAATCATATTTATTATTTTACTGGGATCTAAAGGAACTTTGCTTTTTATCATTTCTTGACCAAAATAGATCTTTGCGTTCCCATTACCAAAGTCAAGTTCCAATCTATAAAACTCAATCGATAATGTTGGAAGTTGCCCTCTTAATTCTTTTCCTTTTTCTTTGAACATTCTATCGAGTTCTTTGGAAAATTCCCTTTGGAATTCATTTTTTAAGCTTTTAATGTCGTCTTTTAGATTAAGTACCAAAGCGGGCATGCTTTTATCTAAGAGTGGAACAATTTGTGCAAATTTAGAATAGGATTGTTCAATATTTTCGATTCCCTCTTCTAATTCATATACATTTGCGACTGCCCGTTTTTTATTATAATCATTGAGTTTTTTTAAAATATTTTCAGTGGATCTTTCTATGGTTGAGAGTGAATCTTTTATGTCTTTAGTATCTGTAATCATGATATTCCTTACTATATTTGTTTACATTAATACATATATATTCTACGGCTTAAAGATCCCAGTGACACTTAAGAGACACAGGCGTTTTAACCATCTGCCTCTTCGTCCCCCTTCAAAAGCTTCATCATTACTCTATAAACTGCCAGCAAAAAACCATAAAGTGCAGGTCCGATTATAACACCCATTACCCCAATTACAAAAATCGGAGCCGTGAAAGAAAGCAGAGTTATGATCGGATGTATAGACCCTTTATAATGGGCAAGTCCGGGCCTTATGAAATTTTCAGGTATGATGTTCAATAAAACGGCTCCCGATACAAACAAGGTCACTGCCATAGCATAATCGTGGATAACAAGATAATAAAGAGCCAGGGGTATGTAAACTACACTCGACCCGACCATTGGGATCAGTGCAGCGAATGCAACCAATCCGCCAAGGAGGACTGGAAAAGGTATCCCAATCAAAAAAAACAGAACAGTCGCGATAATTCCAGTAAGAGCGCAGTTGATCAGATATACGTTAAAAAGTCCATAATAGATCGCGTCAAGCTCTTCCAGGAACATTTTAATCACTTCCCTTTCAGGCAGCAGTTCAAGATATTGATCTATAATCTTTTTGCCGTCTTTAAGAAAATAATATGTAAGCAGGACTGAAACAAAAAACCCGGCAATATACAGGGGTATTTGAGATGCTATCGGGGCAGCCATTATTTCCGCCCTGGTAAATGCCCAGCCTGCCGGAGAGACCAGAATGCGGCTTATCTGATCAGTAATATCCAGAGATATGCCAGGTGCATACTTCTCCGTAAGACCCGTCAAATTCATAAGAAGATCAGAAAAAAAGGAATATACCGCATCAGGAGATCTTGCCAGGTTCGATATCTCAATATAGAGAACGTCGATAAGATAAAAAACGAATAACCCCAGGATCGCAAAAACAGAAAGTATGGATAATAATGATGCTGTCTCACGGTTTTTGGTGATATGGAGCATGAAGGAGTGTACAGGAGCCAGAATATAAGCAAAGATAAAATCAGGATTATGATTGATAAAAATTCCTTTGTTACGTAAATAGTCGCAAGAATAACTAACAGAACAATTACTGCTGATAACTTTTTGAATTGATCTTTCGAATCCACTCATAGTAATATTTTTTGTAAAATATAAGACTTGTGCATAAAATATTGAGACTATTTATTTTCTGGTTTGAAAAACCAAAGAGGGCACGGAATACACAAATAAAAGTGGCAACGCTCCGTGCTCTCTATATGCTCCGTGGTCAATTAACTTTATAGGATTATTGACCTATTTTTCCTTCCCTTTAAGAACAATCCTATCAATCGTTATCTTTGCGTTCTTAAAAGTGATCTTCACACCCTCGCCGCCTCCGAACTGCGGCATCGCAGGCATTCCGGCAGGCATCATCATCGGCGCAGACCATGCAGGTGCAGCCTGTGTCATTCCGGTAGCTTCAGGCGCAGCCTCAGGAGCAACTTCCTCCTTTATCCATCGCTGCATTACAGGATGCTGCTTTTTCTCGAGGAATTCCCGAAGTGCCTTGAGGTCGCCGACTTCATCTTCAGTCGGGACTTTATCAACAAGTTCAGCAGGTATGTCTGCTTTTATCTTCTCTTTCAGGTTCTTCGGCATCCACACCACACGGTTCCATCCTCCGTCCGGCTGAATGAACTTCGGAGAGCGGAAATAGTTCACACCCACGCCAAGGAAACCTATTATCTGTTTGCCGCCGCCAGTCTGCCCAGCCATTGTGGAGAACGCAAGCCCGTTTGGCGCATTGCCTGTGTAATCCCTGTCCACCCATCCTATGCCGTCCACTTCAGGGATGTAGAACCCGACAACTTCGAAGCATCCGCAGCTTGTATGCGGATACTCGAAGAACGAATGTATCTTGATTCGTGAATATTCACCGCCCGATAGCGCCACAGCCTTCTCATTGACGCCGGAGTATTCACCGCCTTCCTTATCGATTATCTCGCCTTTCGGTATGGCGAACTGAGGACCTTCAGGATCCACCTTCGCAGCCGCGCGCCCGTCGAACCAGTTAATGGCGCCGCATAATGATATCCTGTCAGGCGTGACAACGCACACGTTGGTCGGTGCAAAGCTCTGGCACAGCGTGCATCCGTAGAACACGTCCACGTCCTCGTCATGCAGACCCCGCGTTCGTGCATCCCTTGTCTCATAAATCTTCAAAGCCTCAGCCCTCTGTTTCTCAACTTCCTCAGGGTCTGTTATGTATGTCGCATCTATCTTCTCGATAAACGGAAGCTCGTTCTTGAAAAGCATCATCGTGGCTTTCGCTATCTGCTCAAATGATTTCAGACCCTTTTTGATCGCATCCTTATTAATTCGAACCCAGACGTCGTATCTCTGGTTCAGGTGCATGTAACCCTGGATATAATTCTGGAAATCGTGATTTCGCCGCTCAACAATCGCTTCAAGGTCAGGTTCCACAAGTTTTCCCGCAACGCGGTATATCATCGCATAAGGGTGGCGCGAGCCTTCCTCCATCGCAGAGATGTCAGGTCCGATAAGTTTGAAATTACCATCCGTGATCTCATCCAGACCTGCGGCTCTTACAAGTTCAAATCCCCTGGATTTTGGACCTGCGAGTTCAACGAACATATCATCTTTTCGTACACGTTCACCCTCGAACATGGGTGAGATTTCAAAGGGAAATTCATTTGCCATTTTTGCCGTCCTGTATTGTCCCCGTTTTATTAGTCCTCGTATTTAAATACGGGGTCTTGCCTGTCATTATCTTTTTGGTAACTCCTTAATAACTTCATCCAGCGCTGCAATGAACACATCGTTCTTGAGGTTCCCGAATGACATATCTGCATTCGGGTGATAATATTTATCTATCGATATAACTTTGATATCCGAGAAATTCTTGAGCGCAGATATTGCCTGGGACGCATAATAATACGTTATCCCGAAGAACACAACAAGGTCATAATTCCCTTTCCCGTCAAGTCCCTTCCAGTTCGGATCGCAGAGATATGACGCCAGGGCATGCATATTCGCATAGTGGACATCGAGTCCTTTGTCGCCGAGGGATACGTATGAGTTCCCTACCGCAGCTATCTGGACGCCTGTTTTTCCTATCGCGATCGCCCTTGCAAGCACATCCTTATCATGCACTTCTGCGCCTACTATCAGGAGGGGTCGTTTTGCTCTTGCAAGCATCTTTCCAGGTACAGCCGGCATGACAGCCCTTGCCGTCTTAGGTCCCGGAATGTTCGCTGTCTCAAAAGGCACTGCCTGTCGTGTCGTGTCTATGACTGTTTCGGCAGGTTTTGATTCGGTTTTCTGAGGCACTCCGGTATTTTTGATCGGATTTTTTTCAACTGGATTTTCGACCTTTTTTTCTACGACTTTTCCAGCCGGCTTTACGGTTTGTTTTGCAGGGATATTTTTCGTCATTTCTTTGCCTCCTTGCACAGGCGGGGAACATTCGTAGGCTGGAACGAGACGTCCACTTTACGCAGCGGTCCTTCGGTTATTTTCTTCTTCTCCCAGTCTATCTTCCATCCTCTCTCCTCAAGCATCTTCATGAGCTGCTCACGTTTAGCCAGAGGCAGATCCTGTTCGCTTCTCACATAGACATGCCAGTCGTCAGGCATTTTCCTGAGGTACTTCTCGCTCAGTTCAATGTAATGCGTGAGCTTGATGGCTCTTCCAAGGCTGTTGTCGCTCGGTCTGAAGCACATCTTTGCAAGCAGGGGCATGAGTTCCTCTTTTGTCTCCGCGGTTATCATGAGATGTTCGGGCGCAGGCTCAACATTAACAACAGAGCCGTCCCTGCCGTCCAGGACATTCCAGTCCTCTTTCCTGTAGGGTTTCCCGATAAACGCGCGCCTGTACTTGGTGCCGTGGGGTCCAGTGACCACGGGGATGCCGAGCCTGTTGCAGCCCGTGCCGATCGCAAAAGCTTTCTGTGAGTATGCGCCCCATGCCACACCGACCGCACCGATGCGGTTAAGCACGTAATCCGCTATCTCTTCCCAGTTGCCTTTGGTCTTCCTGCCGGCGAAAATGGATGCGACCTTTATCGTTGTCGCTGCGATGTGCGCGTTCGATACGCATGAGCCGGTGTTCAGCAGGTTGCCTTTGATGAATCTTCCGGGATAGCGCTCATAGAGCGTCTTTCCTTCCTTATCCTTGTACATTCCGATATCCATTGCCGCGCAGCCTGAGGAAATAATAATGTAACTGCGCTGGATCATCTCTTCCGCAATATCATAGACGTCCTTCGTGCCGTCAGGATAATTCCCGCATCCCACGAAAGCAAGCACTCCGGGCGTGGTGCCAAGAACAAGGTTTCGTCCTTCCTCCCGTATTTCGGGGTCGCCTATCTGCCCTCTCCCTATCCGTACTTTGCCTTTTTCTTCACGTATTACGCGCTGGGCGGCTTTCTCTATTACGTTAAGGACAGGGATTTTAACCGGGCAGCTGAAATCGCACCTGCCGCATCCCACGCATTTATCATGAAGAATCTCAAACGGCACAAGATCACCATTCACCGCTGCCGCCATTGCATCCGATATTGGCAATTCCTGCGGGCAGTCGCGGGTGCACTGGAGGCACTTTGTGCATTTTGCAACAAGTTTTTTGAATTCCTCGTCATCCGGGAGTGCAGTAAGACCTTTTTCTTTCCTTATGGGACCCATCTTCATCGCCAGTTTCGGGACAAGCTCTCCGACTTTTTCAAGATCGAGCAGCAGCGCACCATCCTGTTTCCCGCTGACCAGGTCGTCAATTATGGCATCAACGCTGTCGTTTGACCTGTCGGGCAATCCGTACGTGATCTTTTCGTTCGTGGCTATTACGGGGATATGAAGTTTCTTTGCCTCTCTCAGTATATCCGCCCTGACGCATTGCTCATCGGTGACAAGCACGTCCGGTATGCCTGAGCGGATGTACTTGAGTTCTTTTGCCATGGAACCTATTATCTTGGCATTCTTGTTGTACCGCGTCATGTCGTGTGCCGTGCAGCATAGTCCCGCTATCTCGATCTTATCGAACTGACCGTTCTTATCCATGTTGTCAAGAATGTATGCAGGCGCGGCGATGTTATGTCCCACGCATATTACGACCGGTTTTTTGGAATCAAGGATGCCCATGCCTATCTCAGCCATGGGAGTTTTTTCATCGGATTTCGGAAGACCCATACAGGATATCTGGATTATGTCTGCGACCT
>CABMHZ010000213.1 GCA_902386115.1 uncultured archaeon
CAATACATACCGGAAAAGTAACATGCGAAGCATGTCATGACAATACAGTATCCAGGAATGCGACAGGTTATGCAGTAACCTCAGATAACAAACTGGGTCTGTATAACGACACAGCGACCGGCTTAATATCCAGCTGGAAAGGTTCAGCCTCCGCTCCAACAACTTGGCCATTGCACAATATAAGCGTCAATGTCAGTTGCGATAAGTGTCATGGCACGACATCAGCAGTTACTAACCAGTTGATCGTTCCAGACGTTGGAACTGGATGTATATTCTGCCATAACGCCAACGGCTCGGCAACATCCAAGATCGATACCACGTTGTTTGGCGTACACACAAGTATTAACAATACAGACGGCGGACTCACTGACTCGGATTGCCAGGCATGTCATTTCAATACGACTGGAATGGGTACAGGCTATCAGGTACAGGAAGGGGTTAATGTTTATACATGCCTGGATTGTCATATCACGGGCAACTACTCAGCCCCAATAATAAGTAACCACAGACCCCCGAAGGTTACACCTAGTCCAGGAGGAAGTATAACAACAGGTGCCTATTGCACGGTCTGTCACAACAACAGTATCAACAGCTATGCATATTCAATAAACGCCAGCGTAAGCCATTATGGAACAAATACTACACTTGTAAAGCCTACTGTCAACCAAACGGCTATGCCCAGATTTGGATTCGTGGCTCAAGCGGATGCAACGGCCTACAACACCGAATGCAATAAATGCCACAATCCATCCAATCCGAACTACGGAAATGCAACATTAATAACGATGCCTCATACTTCGCTTGGAACTTGCAAAGAGTGTCATGTAAATGCAAGTGCATCCGACCTGCATAATGTCTCTCTTGGCATCCCTCAGGCATTCGGATGCCTTGACTGCCACACTACATATGCATCTCAATACAATGCACCCAATATCACAGGCACATCTATGGCGACCTTCGGAACCTGTGGCTCATGCCATGGAGGGGACAGCGCAACTGGAATTGTGAATTCAGCCACGCACAATAGAAACAGGTACTACTCAGGCAGTTCAGGCAGGTCCAGTACAGGTACTGTCTATCTGAATAGCCTGACCTCAATTGTAGTACAGGCGGGAACCCGAATCACGGTTACATCCAATGTCAGTGATTCTCCAGGCGCCGCAAGCCGCGTGGGCGGAGCCGAATACTTTATTGACAACGATCCAGGTCTTGGAAAGGGAATTCCTATGAACCCTGCAGACGCAGACGGCATGTTTGATGCTGTCAATGGAGCATCGGAGCCCGTAAATGCAACGATAGACACATCTCTTCTGTCTTCAGGTAATCACACGGTATTTGTTCGAGGAATGGATATCGAGAAGAACTGGAGCACAACAAAGAACGCAATTATAACTGTCGTTGCGACTGGATATATAAATGGTACTGTTACTAACGGCGGATTACCGGTGAGCGGAGTATCAGTCTGCACTACCGGGAATAACTATACCACAGGAAGTGATGGATTCTATTCCCTGAATGTCGGGGCAGGTACTTACACGGTCATTGCCAGTGAACAGCCAGCGTATTACGACAACAGTACTACAGGGATTATAGTGACCACATCGAATACAACAGTATTCAATATTGTATTGAATAAGAAACCGACGGGAACGATCAGTGGTACTGTCAGGATTGTATAGGACGATTGACCTGCAAGGTTACAATACCTCGCAGGTTTTTATTTTTATAGATGTCCTTGAAAGAAAAATTGATAAGAATAATTTGTAAGAAATTTTTGGGAATACACAGAGATACGATATCTTTTCAAACTCTGATAAAAACAGTGTGAAACAAGTAAATCGATGCATATTATAATCTTATCACATTAAGTTAGGATTCAAATGGTGGGGCTTTAGGTACAGCATTTCATTGACAAGGTAATAGATATATTCTTGATGATGGATAACATGTACGAAGAATTATATCTTTGTATTGTGTTTATGCGGCGAGGAAAAATTTAAAAACTATGAATAATTATACGTCATCATTTCTGAAAAAAACAATGAAAAAGAAATTTAACAAAAAGATTCTTATTATAGGCTATGGCTCAGTTTCGCAATGCACCCTGCCAGTTTTAATGGACAATATTGATGTTCCGCTAAAAAACATTACTATAATCGATTTTGAAGATAAATCAAATGCCCTGAAAAAATATACGGATAAAGGATTAAAATATGTTTGTGAAAGGATTACACAGGAAAATTTAGATCAGGTTTTACCAAAATATGTCGGTAATGGTGGTTTGCTCATTGATCTGGCATGGAATATCGGCGCCAATGACATTATCAGATGGTGTCATGATCACAATGTTCTGTACGTTAATACCTCAATTGAACTATGGGATCCGGTTGAGGGAATCTTTACAAAGAGTCCTTTTGAGAAATCTCTTTATTGGCGGCAAATGCAGTTGCTGAAACTTTCCCGCGACTGGAAAGATGCGTCGACTGCTGTCATTGACCATGGCGCCAACCCGGGTCTTATTTCTCACTTCGTAAAACAAGCCCTGCTGGATATTGCGGCGCGCATCAAATCAGATAAGAAAATTTCTGCAAAAGACGAAGAGGAAATCAATGATCTTGCAAAGAACAGGGATTTTGCAAAGCTTGCTAAGAAATTGGGAATAAAAGTGATCCATTGCAGCGAGCGAGATACGCAAATCACCAATAAGCCAAAGGAAGTTAACGAATTTGTAGGGACGTGGAGTATTGAAGGATTGAGGGAAGAAGGGACGGCACCGGCTGAAATGGGCTGGGGCACACACGAGCAGAAGTTACCTCCCCTGGCGAATATACCTCCGTGCGGACCTAAAAATCAGATATTTTTGCCTCAAATGGGCATTAATACGTGGGTAAGATCGTGGATACCGGATGAGGAAATAGTCGGTATGATGATCCGCCATGGTGAAGCATACGGCATTTCAGACAGGCTAACCGTCATGGAAAATGTCAAGGTCGTTTACCGTCCTACCGTAAATTATGCTTATATGCCCTGTCATGAAACCCTTTCTTCGCTTCATGAATTGCGGGGCAGGAATTACGAACTTCAGCCCAGGATAAGGATTTTAACTAATGAAATTACATCAGGCGAAGATACTTTGGGTGCTCTCCTGATGGGGCATTATTATAATTCCTGGTGGACTGGCAGCTCTTTAAGCATTGATGAAGCAAGAGATCTCGCTCCTGGTCAAAATGCCACCACTCTCCAGGTAGCGGCAGGTATTGTTGCTGCTGTTCTCTGGATGCTTGAAAATCCACGGGAGGGTATAAAATTGCCGGATGACCTGCCTCATGATTTTATTCTGGATGTTGCGAAACCGTATCTTGGAAAATTTATTTCCACTCCATCGGACTGGACGCCGATTAAAAATCGCAAAATATTTTTTAAAGAAAATCCTGCTGCGAAACCAAATCCGGATCCCTGGCAATTTGAAAATTTTCTTTTTATAGATTAACAAACAGTACTGGTAGTAATTAAATGGTAATAATAAACTTAATAATTTAACCTACAATTATGATTAAGAAACAAAATATATTATTAGAAAAAATCGCCGAAGAACATGGTACTCCTGTCTTTGTAATAGATCACGAAAAAATAAGGGAGAATTACCGTGAATTCAGGGAAAAATTGCCTGACGTCCAGGCATATTTTGCGGTTAAGGCTAATTCCAATCCTGAAATTATCAAAACTATGTATTATATGGGCGCAAGTTTTGACGTGGCTTCTTTCCCTGAATTTATGCTGGTCTATGATAATTTTAAGCATTTGCCCGAAAAAGAAAGGCAGGACTTTATCTGGGACAAAATTATCTATGCTAATACCATCAAGCCTGCCGAAGTCCTGGCTAACTTAAATATTTATAAGATCTTAGTTACGTTTGATAATATAGAAGAATTAAAAAAGATAAAAAAACATGCCCCGGATGTTGGTCTCGTTTTAAGGATACGCGTGCCGAATACAGGTTCTATGGTCGAGCTTTCTTCAAAATTCGGAGCCCATCCGGGAGAGGCGGTAGATCTTATTGCCGAAGCTATTAATTTAGGGCTTGGAGTTGAAGGCATCAGTTTCCATGTCGGCAGCCAGTGCAATAATTTTGATAACTATTCGCAGGCTTTGAATTTCGCTTCCTCTATTTTCAAGGAAGCAGAATTAAGAAATTATCAAATCGGGTTTATTGACAAAGAAGGCAAAAGAAGAAAGATTCTGGATATCGGCGGCGGTTTTCCGGTTAAGTATACGCCTGACGTAAAATCTTTTGCCACTCTTGCCAGGCAATTGAATTCAGAAATAAAGCGCTTACTTTCCAATGATAATATACAGGTCATTGCAGAACCGGGTAGATTCATGGTCGCGACCGCCTGTACACTGATCACTAAAATTGTTGGCAAAGCTGTTCGTGATGGGAAAACATGTTATTATCTGGACGATGGCGTTCATCATACTTTTTCCGGACAGGTTTTTGATCATCAGCACTATCCGCTGAATTCCATAAAATGCGGAGAGAAAAAAGTTTGCGCTACCTTTGGTCCCACATGCGACGCTTTTGACACTATTTCCCTTGCAGATGAGCTGCCTGAAGATCTTCAAATTGACGATTTGCTCTATGCAGAAAATATTGGCGCTTACACAATCGCTTCAACCACTTATTTCAACGGCTTCCCGCCTCCAAAAGTTGTACATTTGAATAAATAATTTTTAATAATTTAATAGTATACAAAAGTTAATACACAAGGTATATATGGGGGTACATGTATATTTTATTTAAAAATGTGAAGCATGTGGGCAAAAAAACATTGGTTGAATCGGACCATTGATGCTTTTAATACAAAAACCAGAATATATTGACTTGCTGGCTATGCCTCTGGTGTCAGAAATAAAAATGGGAATAAATGAAAAAAATAATTGAATAAAAATCTTAGTCTTTAAGGTCAGGGGCAAAGAGACAATAATGGACAGGAGAAGGTGAATATAAATGAAATGTAAGCATTCCCATATAGATTGCGTAACGCGTATTATCACAAAGACGTGGGAGGAACAGCGCGCTTGCGAATATGGGGTAAACTGTTCTTTAAGGGATAAAGAACTGAACCAGTAACTATAATTTGAAAAATTTTATCTGGCAAGACTTTTGCCAGAATTTTTTTTTGTTTAACTTATCATCACGTAAACTATATATTTTATCAATGCGTTTATTAAATCATTATAATAATGAGGGAGAAATATGGCATCGAAAAGCCCAATAAAAAACCCGGTCGCCGGGTCAAAAATTTTATACATAGGTGTGGATATGGGAACCAATCATACGGCAATATCCACGAGCGATGGAAAGAAAAACTCCATTTTTAGCGTTGTGGGGACCCCCAGGGATGCGGTCGCATCCAAGTTCCTTCAAAAAGAATACCTGTATGGGCAGGATGCCCTTACCCACAGGGTAGCCCTGAACCTGTTCAAGCCAATCGAGGATGGGATATTGAAAAACCAGCCTGAGGACATTACTGCGGCAAAGGGATTGATCGAGCATGTGCTTCAGTCCGTAAATGGGGACCGTGATATATTGAAATATGCCATTATTGGAGTACCTGCGCGCGCCAGTGTTTTAAGCAAAAAGACCGTTATGGATATGGCAGGAGAGTTCTTTGACGGCGTAATGGTAGCCAGCGAACCTTTCTGCGTTGCGTACAAACTTGGTAAACTTGAGCACACGCTGGTTGTTGATATCGGGGCGGGAACTACAGACCTGTGCCGTGTTCATGGCACTTTGCCGGGACCGGATGACCAGATAAGCACAAACAAAGCAGGGAATTACATAGACCGGGAATTTGTTCAGCATATCCAGGACAGTTATACAGACGTAAGGGTGACCCTTGAAATGGCAAGGAAATGGAAAGAACAGTATTCATATGTAGGTGATACTAAAAAGGATATCATTGTGGAATTGCGTGTAAATTCCTCCATCCTGAAGCTTTCTGTCACAAAGGAGTTAAAACAGGCATGTGAATCCATTCTTCCTGATATTGTTTCCGGGATATCCAAACTCATTTCAACCTACGAACCCGACTTCCAGGATACCTTGCGTTCCAATATTTATCTCGCAGGCGGTGGAAGCCAGATAATGAACCTGCCAGAGGTGCTGGAAAAGCACATGGAACTCTTCGGAGGAGGGAAAGTCTCGATCTTCAAGGACCCTGTTTACGGCGGCGCGGACGGCGCCCTTAAACTTGCAATGGATATGCCCGGGGCGTTCTGGCAAACAACGTAAATGCATCAGGAAACAATAAATAGCTTTGAAAATACCCTTAACCGGTGGCTTAAGTTCATGCTGGAGAGGGTTGGACATAACAACCTCTCGCAGCTTCTTGATTATTATGAGAGTCTGGGATGGATAAACAAGAATTTCTCGGAAAGGCTCATCGACCTTGCCGAGGCTGAGGAACAGCGATATGCAGGTCCGTCATGGACGCTTTCTGCTGAAGAACACCGTATATCCATGATCTTTATCGAAAAGCTCCGGGGAAAATCCGTAAAGATACCACCTATCTCCATTATTGTCCCGTTAAGGGCAAAGACTGAGCTGGTGATCATAACCCCACCAAGGGAAAGTTATCTGGAAGCGCACAGGATCGAGAAGAATGAACTTGAATTAGCTGTGCATCGCCGTGAAGTAACAATAAAGAACCTGGAAGAGGAGCTTATTAAAAAGGACATCGAAATAGGCAAACATAAGGAAACGATACGGGAACTCGAGTATCAGCTAAATGAATACAAGGAGGAGGACAATAAGAACAGGATTTACAGGGGGATTCTGGAAGAAAACGTCAGGTTAAAGAAATTAGACTTTTATAGGAAATAATGCTGAATAACCCTGTTAACTCGCTCAAGTAAGGCGCTGATAAGATGCCCTTTTCTTTTTTTTGCCAATTTTCCACAATACATTTTGTTAAATGTGACATGAAAAATCATGTTATTTAGGGTTTTTCAATAGGTAATATTTAAATAATAGAGTTTTGTATATGGTATTATAAGGAATACAAATAAATGTGACATATTATATCATATTTATTCTGGAGGATAACTTGAAAACAAACCTGGATAGGAATCTGTACACACCTGAATGGCTTGCATCCTTTGAGAAGGACATTGCAGGTGAGCTGATCCTGAGTCGGAATCCCGGGGGCGTCATAAGGGAATACAGGACGAGATACAACATGTCTCAGATAGAACTCGGTGAGTTGATGGAACTTCGCCGGGAATCCATTTCCCGCCTGGAGAACGGCAGTGTGACCCCCACGTTTGATTTTGTGAAATCATTCATCATGAGCGTTGCGCTTATCGAGGCTATTAGGGTCGAGAGGGCACAGAATAAGGAAATAGATGTTCATTTATTTGAAAATATAGCAAGAGAGTCAGGTTTTCCGGTAGAAAAACTGCCTTTTGTTCTAAAGATTGCTGTTGAAAGTTATGATAAAAAACTCATTAAGATAAGGAAATCGTTAAAGGTGAAATAATATGGCAAATGACACGGTCGTATGGCTTGAAGAAGTTGGAAAAGAGGATATTGCAATAGTTGGCGGAAAGGGCGCAAGCCTCGGTGAGATGATACATGCTGAACTCCCGGTACCGCAGGGATTCGCGGTAACAGCCCAGGCTTTCAGGCGTTTCATTGATGAAAATGGGATAGCTGAAAAACTTTTTGGCTCACTTGACGTGAATGTTGATGATGCTGAGATCCTGCGTAAAGCAGAAAAAAACGCAAAAAAAATAATCATGGACGCGAAAATCCCCGCTGATATAGAAAAAAGCATAAAATCAAAATACAGGGAACTATGCAAGAGGGAAGATGGAGAGGTTTTCGTGGCAGTCCGGTCAAGCGCCACGGCTGAAGACCTGCCGGATGCCAGCTTTGCGGGTCAGCAGGATACATTCCTCAATATCAAGGGGGAAGCAAATGTGGTCGAGGCAGTCAAGAAATGCTGGGCATCGCTCTATGGCGCTCGCGCCATCTATTACCGTGTAAAGCAGGGATTTGACCACTCCAAGGTTAACCTGTGCGCTGTTGTCCAGTTAATGGTGGATGCAGAGAAAGCCGGCGTTTTGTTCTCATCTCATCCGTCAACAGGAGAACCGGTGGCAATAATCGAAGGCGCATGGGGACTGGGCGAGAGTGTTGTATCGGGTTCTGTTTCCCCGGATTACTATGTTGTTGATAAAAGGAATAAGAAGATCACGGAGCGCAAAATCGCCGTGAAGAACATTATGCATATCAGGGACCCGAAGACAGGTAAGACCGTGGAAGTTACTCCTCCGGAAGATAAGAAAAATGCGAAGGTGCTTGAGGATGATGAGATCCTGAAACTTGTTGAACTCGGGGAGGTCGTGGAAGACCTGTACGGAATCCCGCAGGATGTGGAATGGGCAATTAAGGACCATGAGATATTCATGCTCCAGTCAAGACCGATAACTACCATAAAGAAGAAAACAGAGACAAAAGAGAAAGTGGCGACATCAGCGATCCTTGAAGGACTGGGCGCATCGCCGGGGATAGCGTATGGCGAGGCAAAACTTGTGAGTGATGCGACAGAACTCGGAAAAGTAAAGGAGGGAGATATTCTTGTCGCTGTCATGACAACGCCGGATATGGTGCCTGCCATGAAGCGGGCGGCAGCCATAGTCACAGATGAAGGCGGGATGACGTGCCATGCTGCCATCGTTTCCCGTGAGCTTGGTTGTCCTGCTGTAGTTGGAACGCGAAAAGCTACCCAATTATTAATGGATGGTATGAAAATAACAGTGGACGGAGAAAAGGGGCTTGTTTTTGAAGGGAAAAAAGAAGCACCTGCAAAGCAGGCAGTGCAGACTACTGCATCTGTTACGTTTGCAAGATCAAAGCCGGTCACTGCTACCGAGGTGAAGGTTAACGTGTCCATACCGGAAGCCACGGCGCGGGCTCTGGAAACACAGGCTGACGGTGTCGGACTGCTGCGAATCGAACACATGATACTCGGTCTCCCGAAGCACCCGAAGCAATATATCAAGGAAGGGAAGGCTGACGAGTACGTGAATGAACTCGTTTCGCGCATCCAGACGGTTGTTGATGCCTTCTACCCGAAGCCAGTGTGGGTGAGAACGCTTGACGCGCCAACGGATGAGTTCAGGGCTATGGAAGGCGGCGAAGGGGAGCCCATCGAGCCAAATCCTATGCTTGGTTACAGGGGAATCAGGCGCGACCTGATAGATACGGAGCACTTTGAGCTTGAGGTAAGGGCTTTCAAGGAGCTTATAAAGCGCGGTTTCAGTAACATGGGCATCATGGTACCGCTTGTGCAGCATCCTTCTGAGTTGAGACGGGCAAAGGAGTTCATGCGGGAAAAGGGGCTTGACATCGATAAGATCGACATCGGGATAATGGTTGAGATACCTGCCGCGGCGCTCATTATTGACCAGTTCATTGATGAGGGGCTTGATTTCGTGAGCTTCGGTACCAATGACCTCACGCAGTACACGCTTGCTGTGGACAGGAACAATGAGCATGTGGCGCACCTGTATAATGAGCTGCACCCCGCTATTATGAAGCTTATCGAGCATGTGATAGTTGAATGCAATAAGGCTGGCGTTAAGACGAGCATTTGCGGGCAGGCGGGAAGCAATCCGAAGGTGGCAAAGAGGCTGGTGGAGCTCGGGATAACGAGCATTTCCGCGAATATTGATGCTGTTGAGGCTGTCAGGGATATGGTGGCAAGGACTGAGTTGCAGCTATTGCTGAAGGGAGCGAGGGAGAAGAGAGTATAATGAGTAATGAAAACTCGAGCAAGAAGCTTTCAAAAACTTCGCGAGAAGTGGGAAACATGGAGACCTCCAACAATCTGAAATACATTTGAGAACATAGATAAGATATATTTCTGGATAACTGGTATAATATATTATATTGAGGCAAAACAATGGAAACCAATGTAATAAAATCAAAACTGGATGAATTGCCAGAAGACTTGAAAAAAGAAGCTTTTGATTATATTGAATTCTTATTGCAGAAATATGAAAAATACAAAACAGGACCTACAAAAGGAAAATTCAAATTTGACTGGGAAGGCGGTTTATCCGACTTAAAGGAAAAATATACCTCTGTAGAACTTCAACATAAGGCAATGGATATTGAAATAAAATTGAATGCTTTGATTCAAAATCAAAAAACCTGACGAAGTATGAAAACATGATAACAGAAAGCGACATGAAAATAATTCTGCAGTATGCCAAAAAATACAATGTTTCCTCTATAATCTTATTTGGCTCATCTTTAGATATAGACAAAGAGTTCAATGATATAGATCTCGGTGTAAAAGGAATTGAGCCCCGCGTATTTTTCAAATTCTATGCTGAATTATTCAAGCATTTATCCAAACCTGCTCATCTTATTGACCTCTCTAAAAAATCATTATTCAACGACCTTGTAGAAGAAAAAGGACTAAAAATTTATGGACGACCTGCATAGACGAATCCTTGCAGAAAAAGAAAATGTCGAGATTGCGTTATGCAATCTCAAAGATGCAATGGCAAGAAAAGAGAAAACAGTTATCGAATTAGCCGCCATAGCAACATTCTTCATAACATTTACAATGGGATCGAGAACATTTGAAGCAGGTTCTGAAAGCAAAAGGTATCGACATTCCAGAATCTGCTACATGGCATAAAGAGCTACTGAATCTGTCGGAATCTCAGGGAATTATCACAGAAAAACTCGAAGATCAACTTTATGAGTACCTGACTTTCAGGCACTTTTTCATCCATACTTATGGATTCATGCTTGACGAGGCTCATTTAGAGGTTCTGGCTGATAATATACCGGAGGTCTGGTCACAATTTATTGAAGAAATCCACCAATAAAACCATCCCACTCATCCGAATCAACTGGCTCACTTCATTTTACGACCCACAAATACAGTTCTCATGCCTTCTTTTTTAATTCTGTACTGAACCAGGATTTGTAATGCACGGCTGAAGCATTCGAATTATTATAATAAAACCCTTCCTTTAAATCATGCAGATAGAGTGACATTTTGGGATACTCAAATCTCCTGGCAAAGTCCCTGCTTCCCCCGTCCCATGACCTGTTCACAAGGCAGAGGCATTTGTATTCGTTCTTTTTCACAGATGCGATCTCCTTCTTTACAAGCCCGGCAAGGTCTGTTTCATCCTCCCATCTTGTTTCGAATACAAGGGATGTCCCGCCTCTTAATGTCATTGTTGCTGTTACGCTTTTGCTGCCTGAAGTGTATTCCCATTTTACGTTATCAGGATTACCTCCCATGTGCAGCGCCCCAGGATTAAAATTTGCGTATTTTGCCAGGAGGGAATTGAGATAATTATCAAATTCAAGTGAGACCCCATCATTTACCTTTAATTCTGATTTTTTATTTTTCAGGATTTTCCCGTAGTGCGCATTTAGTTCAGGAGTGACCTGCAGCCTGTTCAGGATAGCGTTGCTTACCGCATCCGTATATCCTTCAATAGCTGCGATATCCAATCCTGCAGTAAGCTGCCTTTCAAGTTCAATGGCAAGCTTTTCCGAACTATCAATGACTGCTTTCTCGGCTGAGTTCCAGTCGTCCATCGTCACAACCTTTACGTTGAACTGCATCCGATCTTTGTTGAACAATTCAGAACTCAGAATGGTGAGCCTTTTCTTCAAATCTATTAAGTCCCCGGGATCACCCGTCTTCTGGATGAACCTGTCTATCACCGTATGGGCGCTGCCCAGGTTGATAAGGATCTTGCGGTTGTTTGCCGCCTGCATACTTTCAAGGGTGGACTTTCCCCTCCTGAGTTTATTTATCATCCATGCCAAGGAACGGAGGAATACCAG
>CABMHZ010000214.1 GCA_902386115.1 uncultured archaeon
GTAATGTTTTTCTTGAGAAAAGTTGGCTGCAAGGATTATGATGTTATCTTGAATTGGTGAAAGTTAACAGCTTTTCCGACAATCTCATAGTAATTTTTACATTAACAATTGTCGCTCATTGAGCATTCGCAAGCAGCTTCGTGTATTTCTTTTCAAACTCACCCTGGCATGTGGTGCAGCAAAAGAAATAATCCTTATCGTCAAATTTCTTCCTGAAAGCGTCTCCTGCCACTTTCTTATTGCAATAAGCACATGTCAGGGTTATGCTTGAAGATGCAAGAGGAATGTTTGAGGCTTTTTTGAAGGTATTTTTTACGGACATGATTCGGATGTTATTAACATCTGTGAGATTTATCCTGTCCTGAATTGCAATAATGTGCTGCATATCCCCTGCTAATCTCGATACTATGGCAGTGTCAGAATCTGCTGTCACATACAGCTCTTTTACCTCTTCCAGCCCATTGAGTTCTTTAGTTATCCTGCTGACAGCGCCAGGCTTCGCATTTACCAGCAGTATTGCTTCCGTAATACCCAACTTGCTGTTATCGATGTCTATTGTGAATTTACTGATAACTCCAAGGTCAAGCAGCCTGTCCACACGGGTCTTGATTGTCGGAACGCTTGTCAGACAATCCTTGGCTATCTCATGAAACGACTCTCTGCTATTGCTCTGCAGATGCGCCAGGATCTTGACATCGAGATTGTCCAGTTCTATCATATACAACTTTACACACAGTGTAAACCTAAATACTTTGCGGTAAATTTTTAAGGCTTGTATTTTGAGAATTTCTCAAATGCAAGCGGTCCGAATGCATCCACAAGTCCATCCAGGATTCTGTCAGTGATTTTAGAGGCAGTCTCTTCTTCAGAAAAAGCAGGTTCATAGACACTTCTAACCCTACCATTTACAGTTTCCAATTGTCTTATCGCATATCCGGTCTTAACCAGCCTGTCAAGAGTGCCAGCAACACTTGTCATTGGAATACATGTCTTTTCGGTCATCTCTGCTGTTGTCATCTTCCCTTCGCTCCATAAAGTTTTAATAATCTTGGCTTCAATCGGACTGAAGAATTTGTTGAGACCATCTTTAGAGAGATTGATTCGATTGAGTCTGACCATGAGTTTACAATCAGCGTAAAGTATATTTAAAGATTGTGGAAGATAACAATAGTGAAAAAATTTTATTTTTTAACCTAATACCAATTAATCCTTCTTTTATTTTTTACAGATTTTTCATGCGTTTGATGGAAACAATCTCGCCAGCCAGTTTCTCATTTTCCATTCGTAATATTACAAGCGAAACAAGGAGAAGGATAAATGCAATAATGTTAATAAGGACAGTACCGATCACGGTCACTCCGCTGATCCCTCCCCCTCCGGGGCCTACAACTACAGGATGAACAGTGGCTCTATTCCACAGCCTGATAGAAAGGAAGCTCAGAGGCACACCTATGAATCCAACAATGCCGAATACTGCTGAAAGCCTTGCCCTTTTCTCAGGTTCGTCTATTGATTTTCTAACCATAAGATAGGATAAATATATCAAAAAAAGAATAAGCGATGTATTCAGCCTGACATCCCATGTCACCCAATACTCACCCCAGGCTGATCTTGCCCAGAGCGAGCCTGTGATAAGAGTAAGGACTGCGAAAATAACTCCGATCTCTGATGTAGAAACCGCTCTCGTATCCCATATTTCCTTCTTTGTTCTAAGATACATTATACTGGAAACAAATACAAAAGTGAAAGCCAGATATGCTGTGATGGCTATGGGAACATGAAAATAGAATATTTTGAAGTTTATTGGGTCTCCACCAGCATCCATTGGATCTATGGGAATCGGGGCGACGAAGAATATAAGGTAGATTGAAACAACTATTGCTAAAGCTGTTAATGAAAAAAGTGTTTTCCTGAACATGTTTTAACATCTCTGGCGTATATTTATAAAATCTTATATTGATAGATTGTTAAGTTTCTTCGCTATATTAATTTCCATTTACAAAATGCGAAAATATTTTATAATTTTTTATGTTCTTTAAGCACAAACCAAATAAGCAGGATTCATAAGTATATGTACTGGATTTTATGATTCAAGCAGAAATTTATTATACTTCACTTGTCTTTTCAATGATAGGTGCAACCATCGGCGTATATTTTTCCCTCAAGAGCTGGTCAAGTTTGAAGAAAATTGAGCTTGATACACTGAAAGCGAGGGTATTTCTGGATAAATCATTTGTGTATACTAATTTTAAACTTACACTGGTTGTGATCGGGCTGGTGACCTTCCATATGATAATGGAAATTACTGACCTTGGGGGAACTTTACCACCTGAACTGCATCCTGTTTACTATGGTGTGTTTCCGGTTGTTATACTGATACTTGTGCAGATGATATTTATGTGGTATAGGCTTCTTCATAAAAAAAGTAGAAATGATACTTAATCCAGATTCTTTAATACAATCTTTTGCCTCTTTACTCACCACATTGATAAGCCTATTTTTTACAATTTCGGTGTTTCGTCAAATTTTCTAAAAAATATACACATAAATTTTCAAAATTTAAAGCAAAAACTGCTTAAAAAATCAGATAGTTCTTACATATGCGATTACCATGCAGGATAAAGATAAAGAAACGATGCTGATTTTTTTATTCATGTTCATATTTGCAGCAATTCTGGGTTTTGTCTCTTTATGGCTGATGAATAATTAAAGTCTGGATATGTTCATTTTTTCACATATTGACTCATGCCGCTCCCGCATAGTATGATATGGATCTCACATATTCCGGGTCTTTCCACTTAAGAGCATAAACCGCACCTTCTTTCACAATAATATCAATAGCAGGCAAAGGAGATGGCGGCGGTCCTGAGATCACTGCCCCTGTATTGGGATCAAACCTGCCTAAATGGCAAGGGCAAAAGATATCATTCTCATCGGGTTTCCAGTAAGCTACACATCCAAGGTGCGTGCATACAGAGCCGAATGCCCTGAAACCAGCGGGCATCTTTAAAAGGACTGATGCTTTGCCATTGAACATGAATTTTCTGGCACTTCCGGTTGGAACCTCATCTACTGAAGCTATTCTTACTTCACTTGAAGTAGCCTTTACACTTGGCGGCCATAAATATTTCAATAATGTAGCTACGACACCTGATGCAAGAAATAATGAAACTATCCCAATCAAAATTTCACTGAACTTTCTTCGTGTGATAGTAAGAGTAATTTTATCATTCATATCCACATTGTATTTATTAATGATACTTACTTCTTCATGGGAGTTTTGGTTTAAAATCGTAAAAAAATAGTAACTAATTTTTACCAGACTGAGTTCTCGCATCAGATAGATTATGGTCTTCATATAGATTTATGAACGTCTAACTCGAAACAGATAGCTTTAAAAGGAATCCCATGGAAAGGATATTTTAAATTGAGAGGAAAATTTGTGAATAAGTTCATCTTGTTATTCGTAGCTGGAGTTGTTGTTGTCCTTATCGGATGGTCACTTGTCCAGATTATGCCCCAGCAGACGCCAGGCGAAAAACTGCAAAGTGGGATTGTGCAGGTCTCAGGCGGAAGTTACCGCAATATTGCTTCAGAACAGTTGTGGACTATGCTGCAGAAAAAGGATTTCGTGCTTATAAATGTCCATATCCCTTATGAAGGTGAACTTCCCCAGACCGATATGTTCATCCCATACAATGAGATAGATAAAAATCTCGATAAGCTTCCTCTGGATAAATCTGCCAGGATCGTGCTGTATTGCAGGAGCGGGCGGATGAGTGCCATTGCAGCCGAGACGATGGTCAAACTGGGCTATACAGATGTCTGGAACCTTAAGGAAGGTATGCGTGAGTGGGAACAGAAGGGTTACACACTGCTTAACAAGCCTTAGGCGCGGGATCTAATCCTCTCGAATAAAATTCCTATGCCAGGTATGATACCATATTTGCCCTGAGTATCCATTCACATCCAGCATGCCACACATTTTGTTATCTTTCTTTACATCAAAATAATAGTAACCATAAAACAGTCCACTATCTTCTGCCTCAGTTCCGTGGAGTTGTGAATCCAGAAACTGCTGGGCTGATGCCATTGCCTGTACACAATAGCCAATATACCAGGCGTTATCTTATCCTAATTTATGTCTAAGTTTTGGTTGCGGCGTCCACTACCTTTTTTAGCTTGTTCTCAACCTGCTCAGCAATGGGTAAAAGCTTTGGATTGCCAACTTTTCCAAGCTGAACAGTAGGTAAGACCGCACTGACAAATGTTTTTCCATCCTGTGTATAAACGATGAGATTGCATGGGAGCAGTACTCCGATATCCTGCTCGGCAGTCAGCGCCTGGTAAGCCAGCGGCGGATTACAGGCTCCAAGGATTATATAATCCTCGAAATCTACATTAATTTTTGTCTTAAGAGTTTGCTTGACATCTATTTCTGTGAGAATCCCGAAGCCTTCTTTTTTCAGTTCATCCTTTATAACAGGTCTTTCTTTTTCTCTTCAAATTCTTCTTTACTTATCTCTCCTCTGGCGTACTTTTTCTTCAGGATTTCAAGTGCGGACTCCTCTTCTCTTTTGCCGCCCTGCCATAGATATCTGATAAGCAGCACCAGCCCTGTAATTACCAATATCCAGAATATCAGCCAGAGTATCCACGCTCCGTATCCCATCATTCCGGATCCGTAACCGTCCATCATTCCTAATTGCATATTTGACCTCCACTAATGATAATTGGTTCTTGCACTATTACTATAAAAAGATATAGTATCATATTTCTAAGAATGCTCAGGTTTTAACACCGCAAGTCGCGTCGCATTCACTATAGACCTATCATCTCAATTTCCGCTATAATCTCATTATTGCGGATGGTCTGCTTTGAAACTCAATATTCAAATCTTTAGCAGCATTCCTCGGAAGGCGGTTTAGCCAGCACCTCTGAAATGTCCAGATCGGGTAAATCTTCTATATTTATCTCATCTCCAATTATTGGATTGATGATTAAATAATCTTTATAATTTTTTTGCAGCTCACGTATAGTCATTACTATATTTCTTTCACCTAACATAGATTGAAAGCGGACTTTTATCATCTTATCTTTTTTTGTGACTATTCAGACCTGCCCTAAATATTCTATAAAATATTGAGTTTTATTGCAGAAATTGAATTCCATTTTTCTATTCTGCTATATTCGGAATAAATGGTTTTCCACTTAATGCA
>CABMHZ010000215.1 GCA_902386115.1 uncultured archaeon
GCCGCAGTTATCATATTAATCCTTCTTTTCGTAATGGAAGGCTCATATACTCAGGGTCTTCTGGTATTTGCCCCCCTGTCCCTGGGATTGATCTGGACTATGGGAACACTGGGCTGGCTCGGGATACCACTCTCCGTAGCCACAGTGGGTCTCAGCTCAATGATCCTGGGTCTTGGTGTCGAATATGGCGTGTTCATGCTGACAAGGTATAATGAAGAAAGAGCAAAAAAGAACAACCAGCTCGATTCCCTGCGGACTACCGTTCGCGGAATAGGTTCTGCCATCATCGGCTCCGGGTTAACCGTCATTGTGGGTTTCGGGGTGCTCGCATTTGCCACTGTGCCCATGATCCAGCATTTAGGAGAGACCCTTGCTCTTGGTATAGCTTTCTGCCTTCTTGCCGCGCTCATCGTTAACCCCGTATTCATACTGCTGGAAGAGGACTATGTGTACTGGAACGCGCACAGGAAACTCGAGAAACTTGCAGCCAGAAAAGAAGAACACATCCTTCGAGGCAGGTAATTATGGGTAACAAGATAATTGAGATGTATTCTAATTTTATCACCAGGTTCCCGGTCGTAGTACTGGTAATCATGCTTCTGGTATCGGTGTTTGCGATCCATATGGCGGGCACGATCCAGACAAAGAAATCCGATATGAAGTCGATGCTTCCGCAGGATGTCGATGCCATAAAGACTCTGAACAGCATCGAGAACGAGTTCGGAAGCACGAATATGGTATCTTTTGCCATAGAAACAGACCCGGCTTATCAAGGCTCGGACGAGGTAAGGGATGTCAGGGACGCAAGGGTAATACTGTATATGGACCAGCTTTCAACGCTTGCGCTGCATACTGATAATGTCATTGATGTAACGAGTCCTGCATCGATCCTGAAAAGCATCAATGGCGGAAAACTTCCTCAATCTCTCAGGGAAATCCAGGTGCTTACGGATAAGAACGGTCTTTTTGACAGGTCTATAAGCAAGGATTACACTCTGGCACTTGTCACGATCCGCACAACCGATGATGTGGACCTTAACAGCCTCGAGCCTGAGCTTGAGAAAATACTCGGGGAAGTGCCGAAACCACCCGGAATTACTGCAAGTCTTTGCGGCAGTGTGATGGAAAGCCAGAAAATGCAAAAGGCTATCGAGCCTGATATGGGAAGGACATCCATGTACTCGCTTGTGGGAATTCTTATCATCGTACTTGTCCTGTTCCGCTCAATCAAATATGGATTTACTCCGATGACTACCATTATATTCGGAACCCTGTGGACAATGGGATACGTCGGACTTATCGGAATGGGGATGAGTTCCCAGACTACCGGTGTCGTATCCATGATAATGGGCATCGGCATCGAATTCGGGATACAGCTTGTAACAAGGTACAGGCTCGAATTGCAGAACCTTCCAAGATTGATGGAACAACATCCGCAGTTTCAACTAAAACCTAATGATGCGATGGCGGTGACGTTGAACAACGTAATAACACCAATGATGACAACAACGCTTGCCGCCCTGATAGGTTTCCAGGCAATGTCTCTCGGGAGACTGACTTTCCTTGGAGATATGGGAACAATGATGAGTTATGGTGTTGCTGCAAGTATGATTGCGGCAATTACCATTGTCCCCGCAATCATTCTCATAATTGATACTATGAACATGAAAAAAATATATAATAAATTAAGAACGGTTTGAGGTAAGAAAATGAATAGCAGAATATTAAAACAGGTTATGGTATCTTGCATACTTGTAATCTTTCTATCAACGATAGCCGGCCCGGTTCTCGGTGCACCCATTGTCGGAGTGCAGGGAAACAGGATAAAAGCCAGTTTTATGAGCCAGATCCCTGACCCGGCTGATGCCGGGAACGACCTGGATTTAAGATGGCAGGTCGTAAATACCATGAGCAGTCCTATAGATAATTTAAATTTTCATCTTGATGCCGGTTATCCCTTTTTATTCGAAGCCGGGGATTCCCCTGATAAGGACCTTGGACCATCTTCAGGCACAAATGATAACCAGGTTTTCTATGTGCTCCATTACAAACTCAGGGTAGCCGATAATGCCCTCAAAGGAACCTATAATGTAACACTTAGCTGGAATACAGGAGAAGGCTGGACAAGGAAAGAATTCCCGATATACATAGACCCCAAACGAGCGGATTTCGTTGTCGGAGCGCTTGTAACATCTCCGGAAAAGCTTATAGCGGATACAAAAGAGGCAAAGCTGAGCGTAGATATTAACAACATTGGAAAAGGCAATGCTGATAATGTGAAAGTTAAACTTCTTTTAGCTCAAGGTTTTAACTCCAGCTACAGTTATTCAGACGAGGATAGTCTCGGTATGATTGTAAATGGTGGCAGCAAAACTGCAACGTTCTATACTGATATTGATGAAAATATCAAATCCGGGAATTTTAATGCAAGCCTTTTGATCACATATAAGGATGAAAACGATGAAAATAATACTTACAGGTCAAGAACCCTTGAACTTGACATTCCTATTAAACCTGCTCCTTACCTGATAGTGGAATCCGTAACAACCGTTCCGGAGAGCCTTAAGCCGGGAGATAAAGCTGAACTTCACATAAAGGTCAAGAACACAGGGAATAAGAAAGCCGAATCCGTATCGCTGCGGGTATTTAAAGATGCATCACAGCCTTTTGAGTTTGACCAGAAATCGGATTTTGTTGGAAAGCTGGAACCTGGCGATAGCGGCGATGTTGTATTGGGAATGACGATCGATGCAAAAGCCGCGGATAAGAAATATCTTCTTGATGTGGAATTAAGAGGGATCGACGAATCAAATAACGTGGTGATCTTCAGCCGCACGTTACCACTGACCGTAAATCCTGCTAAGAAAGACACATATTCAAACTTAGTTATTCCTATAGGTGTTGTGGTTATTGGCATAGTTGCAGGAGTATATTATTTGAAAAATGGAAAAAGAAAGATATTATGAAAATAACGGGATATCCGATGATGCCCCCTTTATTTATGAAGCTTTGAAGCAAGCGGAGGTGTAATATCCTGAATGCGATAGTACTGTTCATATGATGAAATTTCGCGCTCTTCTTTCGCCTTCAGACCGCCATTCCGAGATACTTTTCGGGCTGATCATGGTGCTTGCTATCACAGGTACTGTCGGACTCGGGACCGGCTCAAGAACAGCAGTTATAAGCGCCGGTATAGGCGCATGCATTGCGTGGGGTATAGTGGATGGCATAATATATGTCTACAGCAACCTGCTTGAAAGAGGAAGAATTGCACTGTCAGTCCAGGAAACTTCCACATGCACGGGGGAAGGATGCGACCTCAGGAAAGTAAAAGAAGAACTTGAGGGCACCATCGTGGATACGCTGGGGGAACGCGAGAGACATGAAGTAGCACAACACATTTTGATCCGCCTTAAGCCCGTCGAGAATCATACGACTGTGACAAGGGATGATATCCTTGGCGGTTTTGCTGCCGGCACGCTTGTTTTCGTAGCCGGGATACCTCCTCTTTTACCGTTCATATTTCTTGATGGCATCCAGGCAATGTGGCTTTCAAGTACTATCGGACTTATCATGCTATTTGGCATTGGTTACAGATGGGGAGGCTATGTGGGAAGAAGCAGGTTCTGGACCGGAGTTACTATGATGAGCGTCGGTTTTGCAATTACAGCCATTGTCATAGCCCTTGAGGAACAAAAATTGTGATAATATAACCCTGCCACAGGTTAAAAGTAATTTTGACGATGATGATCCAATGATGTAATTACAGGCAAAGCCAAGGCATGGGAAAATTATAAGTCATCTTGATAATATATATCCTGTAAAAGAAGGGGTTGTTATGGAATCTGTTCAAAATATATTGAACCCAAACTCCGCAAAATGATAGGGAATAATTAAATTTAATTAAATATTAACTCGTCAATTTCATCTTTTGATACTGATTATTCAAAACAATACCTGCCGAAACCTTTATATATTTATAAACC
>CABMHZ010000216.1 GCA_902386115.1 uncultured archaeon
GGATGGATCTGTACATACTACCTCAACATCGAACCCGCCTTTTACAAGTCTTTCGCTGATCTCTTTCACATGAGTTTCCACACCTCCGATATCGGGATAATAGCGGGGGCATACCTGCAAGACTTTCACCTGAAATAACCTCGTTTCAATTATGCTCTATTTTAAATATAAAGATAATGTATTTAGAACAGTGCAAAAGGCTAATATTTGCATTGTCGGTCCATCAAAGAGGTTCTTAAGCGGCATCAGTTATTATACCATCAGGATAGCGAATGCATTATCGGATTCGAACAACGTTTCTGTTATATGTTTCAGGAAATTGCTGCCTGAATTTTTATTTCCCGGGCGCAGGCATGTCGGCAGGAATATATCACATATTGATTTTAATCCAAACGTCCGGGTGTTTGACGGCATGGATTATAACAATCCATTGACATGGTACAGCGCATATCGATATCTTAACAGATCAAAACCTGATGTTATCATCATGCAATGGTGGACGTCATCCGTATCTCACATGCTACTTTTTTTAAAAATTGTTGGATATTTTATGAAATCGAAATTGATCATAGAATTTCATGAAGTGATTGACCCGATGGAAGAAGCATTCCTGCCCCTGAGACTGTATTCCGGATTTATGGGAAGGCTCCTTAGAAAAAATGCCCAGGCTTACATTACACATTCCGAACCTGATAAAAAACTGATCGCTGCCAGATACGGGATACTGCCTGAGAAAATTCACGTAATCCCGCACGGGTTATATGACCAGTATGAAAGAATAAATAAAAAAACCGCCAGGGAAAAATTAAAAATCGACGATGAATTCGTGATACTGAGTTTTGGGTTGATCAGGCGGTACAAGGGCATCCCCTATTTAATAAAAGCATTTGAACAATTACCTGAAATCATTTCAGGAAAAACAAGATTGCTGATAGTAGGAGAGGTATGGGAAGACAAAAAAGAGCTGATCGATATCGTCCATTCATCACCTCTCAAAGATAAAATCACTTTAATTGACAGGTATGTGGAAGACAGTGAAGTATCATTATTTTTTTCGGCGGCTGATATCATAGTCCTCCCTTACTTAAGGGTTTCACAAAGCGGAGTGGCTCATATAGCCATGACATTCGGGAAACCGATAATCGTTTCTGATGTACAGGGATTGAGAGAATCAATGGGCGGCTATGAAGGAGCATTTTTTGTTCCTCCCGGTAATAGCGAATCTATAACCAAAGAAATAATCATACATTTAGGAACCCAAGAAATATATAATCCCCCGACAATAGGATGGGATATAATCAGCAGGAAGTATCTGGAAATTATATCAAAAAAGGTTTAATATGGCTAAGAAATATAAAAATCGTGATGAAAAAAGATCCACCCAAAAGAAAAAATCGGAAGAAAATCTAAAGGCTCCTTCTTATTTTAATTATATATCGGGCATACTCCTTTTAGCGATATTCACATTGTCTTTTTATTTAAGGGCGATAATGCCGTATGATAGTGTTTTCATGAATGGGGTTGTTGCTTTCGCTTCGGATGATGCTGTTTTTCACATGAGGCTCGTTGAAAATACATTGTATAATTTTCCCAACCAGATAGTATACGATGCATTTACAATATATCCAGTAGGCAGTACAATACACTGGGGTCCCCTTTTTACCCAGATGATCGCCACTCTTTCGTTGTTCGCAGGTCTGGGGAGCACCAATTTGCCAACAGTAAACGCCATAGGAGCCTTTTTCCCTGCTATATTGGGCGCATTTGTTGTGTTTCCCGTATATTACATCGGGAAAAGCATTGGCAACAGGAGCACCGGTCTTCTTGCTGCCTTGCTGATTGCCATCCTTCCAGGGCAATTCTTTCAGCGGTCCGTGCTGGGATTTACTGATAACCATGTGGCTGAGGTGTTGTTCAGTACTGCAACAATAGCATTTTTCATTCTTTCCTTGAAATCCGGCAGGGAAAAAAATATAAAATTTCCCGAGAAACCGGGGATACTTTCAGTATTATCAGGCATAATTATTCATTTTAAAGATAAAGCCGGACTACTTTCAATATTTGCGGGCATAATGCTTGCGGCATATCAATTATCATGGCCTGGAGCCCCATTCTTCGGGATGATCATCTCGATTGCTATTTTAATCCAATATATATTGGATGACATGAGAGGCAGGTCAACTGATTATATAGCAGTGGCTGCAGTTCCGATGTTTTTGATCAGTTTGATATTTGTTTCGCCTTATATAAATCCGGACTACGGTTTTTCAACAAATAATTATTCATGGTTCCATGTCATGGCAGCTCTGGGGGGCATGGTGCTTCCGATAGCGTTAAGTCTGGTCTCCAGATATGTTAAGGAAAGAGGAGAAAAACCATATTATTATCCCCTTTACCTTGGTGGCTTCTTTATCGCCGGCATGTTAATAATGAAATTTATAATACCTCAGATGTTTAATGCCATCATGGGAGCCCCAAATCTCATATTTGAAGTTCATACCGGAGGTGGTAATACCATCGGCGAAGCACAACCAACATTTGACAGACCCGGCCAGTTCTGGGGCAATTTCCCTATTACTGGGTTTCTGCAAGGTGATATTGTCTCGCTTTTGATTTTAGCGGCAGTGTCATTATATATCGGTTACAGGATCACAAAAAAACAGAGAGCAGAGGACATGCTGATCTTAGTATGGACCATCGTAATGTTTATTGCTGTTTATGGGCAGAACAGGTGGTCTTATTATTTTGCAGTGAATGCCGCCCTGCTTGCGGGCGTGGCAGGAGGAGCCATCATCGATACGGTATTAATATCCGGAGGATGGCGCTGGAAAATTGATAGCAAAAGCCTGGGCATTTACCACATATTTTCCCTTGTGATAGCAATATTCGTGGTGTTCTTCTTCACATATCCCAGTGCCGTTGCTACAGTATTTGGTTCAAATGGTCAACCGCCGATCTCCAAATGGGGCGGCGGTGACCCCTCAGGAGGCGGATTCGCGGAATGGCATGAAACCCTGACATGGATGCGCGATAACACACCCGATCCAGGAATAGATTACCTTGCTATTTACAAAGATCCTAAGAATGGCACATACCCTTACCCTGATACTGCTTATGGTGTTATGAGCTGGTGGGATTATGGTCATATAATCACGTACTGGGCGCACAGGATACCCAATGCGAACCCGTTCCAGGCAGGTATCGGTGGAGGGCCAACCCATGCTCCAGGTGCAGCAAGTTTCCTGACAGCAAAGAGCGAGGAGGAAGCCGATAATATCCTTTATGCTCTTGGTATCAATGGAAAACCGGGTGCGCGATACATTATGAGCAATGCCTATATGGCATACCAGATAATGGATATCTTTGGAGTGTGGAATGAAGACTATGCACCGAATGAAATTCCGGGTGACCCTTATTATGCTACGATAAGGACACAAAATGGCATGCAGAGAATACCTTCATTGAGATATTACGATAATATGGAAGCAAAACTCCATATTTTTGACGGCAATGGTTTAAAGAGATACAGGCTTGTGCATGAGTCGGCGCAGAACCCGTATAGCGATGAACAAATGATTAAGAACGTTTATAATATCCTTTACAAGGGAAATATCCCTGTTGAGAATTCCGGGCTTGTAAAGGTATTTGAATTCGTGAAAGGCGCAAATATCACGGGACGCGCTCCGGCAGGAAGTACTGTTACTCTTACGAATACGATCAAGACAAATATCGGAAGGACGATCCCGTATTCACAGACAACCACAGCCATTAATGGGACGTATGTATTTACTGTGCCATATTCAACAACAGGTACCATCTCAGGTCAGACAAATTTCGATACCATGCCAACAGGTCCGTATAATCTGACAGCAGGAAATCTTACGAAGCAGGTTCCTGTTGACGAAAATTTCGTCCTTAATGGCGGCACTGTGACGCTCGATTTAATTTAAGGAAAAATAATTTTCAGGATGATTCAGCGGTCATCCTGAAAACTTGATAATTCCCGCATATCCTCTTGCGTATTGATATTGATAAACGTCCGGAGGTCAGGGTCGAACTTCCTTATATCATCCACTGTGACAAAATTCACATTCATCCTCAAAACAGGAGCAAGAATTATCGTTTCGCCCCGATCTATCGCCTTTCGTGTTTCGCGTATCATGGGCGCGCACCTGTAAACTGCATGAAGCGGTTCAAGAGAGCCATCTTCCCAGCGCGGGATAGCTGCATCATAATTCTTGCTTCTCCTGAACAGCAGCCTTATCACGTCCCCATTGATAAAAGGCATATCGCATGCGGCAACAAAACAGAATTCATTTTCGCATTCCAAAAGCCCGGATAGGATACCTGCCATCGGGCCCACGTTCCTGTGTTCGTCATAGGCAAACCTGAAGCCCCCCCCAAGACAGGACTCCATCAGTTCTCCCTGAGCCCGGTCGCGCACGGATATGATAATGCTGTCCGCGACGTTTTCAAGCCTCTCTATTACCAAATCAATAAGCGGTCTGCCGTTGATATCGATAAGGGCTTTTTCCCTGTACCCCAGCCTGCTGCCCATGCCGCCAGCAAGTATCAGGGCTGAATAAGACATTAAATATGCCCCGCCTCTTTCATGCTGAAATGCCGCCCGTCGCCAATTATGACGTGGTCAAGCACGTCTATTCCCATTATCTTCCCGGTCTCTGCCAGTTTTTTGGTTATTTCAATGTCTTCCCTGCTTGGCGTGGGGTCGCCTGACGGGTGGTTGTGCGCTACGATGATGTGAGCTGCGGATTCAGCCAGCGCTGTCCTGAAAACCTCCCTGGGATGTACTATATTGGCGTTGAGCGAACCTATGGAAATGGTATCCTCTTTTATTATCTGGTTCTTGGTATCAAGGCATAGCTCCACGAACATCTCTTTTTTCTGCTCCCTCATTCTTGGGTATATCCGCCTGTAAACGTCTTCAGGCGAGTTGATCTTGGGTTTGGATTCTTCACTGAAGGTTTCAAGCCGCCGCGCTATCTCAAAGCAGGCGGCGATCTGCGCTGCTTTGCTATCTTTGATACCATTTATCTCTGTCAGCCTTGCAATGTTTGTCTGGGAAAGCTGCTTCAGGTTATACATGGATAATATTCTCTGGCACAGGTTTATCACGTTCTCCTGTTTTGAGCCTGTCCTCAGGATAATTGCCAGGAGTTCAGAATCCGAAAGAGATGAGGCGCCATTTTTCATGAGTCTCTCACGTGGTCTTTCTTCTTTCTGCATGTCAAGGATCCTGACTTTGTATTCAAGCATACTGTCCCTGAATGTTTTTTGGGATTAAAATCTTTCTAAATGTTTTCGTCGCATGACCCGCAAAAAAATCAAGACTTGATCATTTTTACGTGCACAGTGCGGTCCCTTGGTCCGTCAAGTTCCACGAAGAATATGCTCTGCCATGTTCCCAGGACAAGATGCCCGTCCTCAACCGGTATGGTCTCGCTCATGCCAAGTAGCACTGCGCGAAGGTGAGCACCCGCATTGTTGTCGATCGAATTGTGGGCGTAGCTTTTATTCTCAGGGACAAGAGCTTCCAGCATGTCCAGGATATCATTTTTTAATCCCCGTTCGTTCTCATTTACTATTATGCCACTCGTGGTGTGGCGCGTCGATATGACACAGATACCGTCTTTTATCCCGCTCTCTTTTAGCACGGTTCTAACGAGATCTGTTATATCGATGAGTTCTGTTCTTGCCGTGGTCCGGATGTCCATTTAATATCACCATCAGAATAATAAATCCAAATACATTTGGATAAGCTTTTTCATTAGGGAAAGGTATATGTAATAATTATTATAAGGATATACGGGTGAATATATGAAAACATTAAAACCTTTAATTGTGAGTTTGTTCGTCCTTGTGATCCTGGCAAGCCCGGGGCTATCACAAAACGATACAACTCCCGTTGTAACGACATCAGTGCCTACAGTGACAGCCACGACCGCTGTGCCTGCGGTAACTGCAACTATTGTACCCACTGAAACTATTGCGCCTGCACCTTCCGTCGCGGTAACACAGGGGAAATTCCGTGTCGGTCCGTCTGTTACACTAAGACCTGTAACCGATGTGATAGAATCAAACCAGGATGGTATCGTTGAATTATTCATGAACAACCCTTCTTTGAATGATGTGACACTGAACGTGGATGCACGGGTGAGCGTACCAAGCGGCATACATGTTTACGGTCAGAGTTTCGGAGATGCAGGAGGCGCCGGAGTAGTAGCAGGTACATTCAGTGTTCCTCCCGGAACATCAAGAACCATAATACTGGTTATCAAAGCGGATACATCAGCAAGAATCGGCTCGCATACTCTACAGTTCACGGGATTGTACTGGCCGGGCGATAATAAAGACATGTTCCAGCCCATAAGTCTTACATACCCTGTCACGGTCAATGCTCCCTCGAAGAATCCGAATAGTGCTGACATATCAAATACAGCAAACGTTCCAAAAGGAGCTGAAACGCCAAAAGCGCCGGGATTTGGAATAATAGCTGCAATATTCGGTGTATTTGTGATCGCGAGGTTGCTTTCGAGGAAAGTATAAATTGAAGGCTATATCGGCTGATTGATATGTTTTCAGAAAAAAAAAGAATGAAGGAATTTATTTCATTCTTTTTAATTTTTTTCTTACTGGTCAATATAGCATCAGCCTACGAATTTACAAATCTTGGAAAAGATTTTAAAATAACATATCCGACCGGATGGTCAAAAATCGAAGAACCGGATGGCACTGACCAGACTTTCACCAGCGCGACAGGGAAGGCATGGGTAAGGATAGTTGTTTTGCCTTCGGAAGGGATGACCCTCTCCGAGATCGTGAACGCGCGAAAAGAATACCTGAACAGTATTGATATAATTCCTTACAGTGAAAAAGAAGTCACAGTAAATGGGATAGCAGGTATTGAATTAGCATTTACGGAAAATTACAAGAACAGGGATTATAAAGAAGTAC
>CABMHZ010000217.1 GCA_902386115.1 uncultured archaeon
CCGGAGTTTATCTGCATGACGATCTTCATGGCGTAGTCGCGTTCAGTGAGGAACTCAAGCTTATTCTCAGGCACTTCGAGGAAATATCTCCATAATATTGGGGGATTCTTTATGCCGTTCTCCCTGTGGGTGGGAATGGCTTCGTCCTTATCAACATTGAAAGCGTCCTTAAAGAACTCTTCAGTTGCTTCTTTTGCTTCGATGTTATCGAACATCATGTGAAAGGCGTACTGGTGCATCCGTTTCGGATAAATGCCATAGGCTGCAAATCCTCCGCCCAGACCGTTTGACCTGTCGTGCATGCAGGCGATGGATTTTATTATCACGCTGCCGTCGATGCGTCTGCCTTCTTCGCTCATCAATCCTGAAATCGCACACCCGGAGGGTATTCCATCACACTTCATTTTCTTCTCCTTTCTGTATTATGATTAATAATTTCTTCAGTTCTTCAGCCCCGCTCTTCGGAGGTTCTGGAAGTTTCAATTTCTTTCGTACCGACGTCGGTTCGCCCAGTCTCCCGTCTTTCCTGAACATCTCGATACTGGCACTCAATCCTTTCGGACCCTTTCCTTTTTCAACAGCTATATGTTTCAGCTTGTCAAATATCTTATTCATGCCCATCTTCTGCGGGCAGAGTTCGTAGCAAGTGTAGCAGTCAACGCACCGCCAGATGTTATGAGAGTCTATTACTGCCTCAAGTTCGCCTGAGAGTACCCTGCCTATTATCTCATTCGGATTGAATTCAGGGCTGACCTTTACAACAGGGCAGTCGTTCACGCATGCTCCGCATTCGTAGCACTTCCTGAGCGAAGGCAGGTCAAAAACCTCTTTGAGTGTCTTGAGATAGCTGTATCTTGAATCCCACTTTGAGAGGAATTCTGCCGCATCTATCCTGTGCATGTCCATGCCGAGTTCCTGCGTTGTGAAACCCATTGCAAGACCGAGTAATTCCGGATAATAAAGAATCGGGACATTCATTTTCTCCCCGCTCTTTTGCAGCAGGTACTGGCGCGAATCATACTGCATGAAACATGAAGGGCATGTAAGGGCAAGTGCATCTGCTTTCTTTGTGACCTCATGAAGTTTCATCCTTGCAAGGGCTGAGGCTTCATCCGGTTCGTCGGCAGTGTTCAGGTTCCCGCCGCAGCACAGCATCTTTGTATCGTACTCGATGCTTTTTGCTCCGAGGGCTTCTATCAGCGCGTCGAACTTTTTCGGCTTGTTCGGGTCGTCAAAGAATATGGATGAACTGGGGCGCAGCATGTGGCATCCTGCGTGAGTAGCGATCTTGATGCCGTCGAAAGGTTTCTTGATATGCTGTTTTATCTTCGGGATCCCGATATCATCATGCAGCACTTCGATCATGTGCTTTACCTGAATGGTTCCGCGGTATTCAAGCCCTGCAGAAGAAAGAACCGTATTTACCTGCTCCCTGAGGCTGTTATTCAATTTCATTTCAACTTCTACGGTTTTCAAGGTACTGTAGCAGCCGTTGCAGGGTACGAGGAGGTCATGCCCTGCCTTCTCCGCTAAGGCGAGGTTCCTTGCCGCGGTGACATACCATGTCAGTTCGCCCATCGGCTTGATGATGCTTTTTGTTGGACAGCACGTTGCTCCTTCAAGATCGTGCAGAACGCATCCAAGCTTTGATAGGACTAAGCGCGTTGATTTTTCCATGAAGGGAAAACGCGCCGGGATTATGCATCCCAGAAATAAGGTGTATTCGGACATTTTTCCTCTCGTTGGGGAAGCTGACGATAGCTCTGATACTATTTAAAATTTGCTCAGCAAAAGGCAAGGCACTGGTGGTTCGGTATATAAATTGCTACCTATGATTCTATAAATCTTCCGCTTGTTTTGTTATCTTCGAATCGTTGCCAAAAGTAAGTTCCTAACCCGTCTTACTAATTTAGGAAAAGCATTATATATTTAAACCTCTGAAACTTATAAGTGTTAAGTAAGAAATAAAATTCGGCCGGGCCGCGATTCGAACGCGGGGGTTCCGGAAGAAACCAGCAGATCTTAAGTCTGATGCCTTAAGCCTGACTCAGCCACCCGGCCATAATAATGCAAACGTTTAAATGTATGCGTATACAAATATATCTTTTGTTCCGGAAGAACAAAGAGAAGGTCATTGTCGTATTCAAATCTTTTAATCCAAAGGAGGAAAAGAGGAGCCTTCAATGACCGAGTCTGAAGCTTTGCCTGGCTTTGCTGGGCAATTCTACTTATTTTATCTGAATATTATATGCATTGGCAAAATCAAGTGTAGCCTGAATATATTAACCGCTATGCTTCAGCGCTTATGGCTTTTCCCAGTTCCCTGTGGCTCTCCACGACCAAGTCAGCCTCTTTCAGGCTCTCCCTGCCAAGGTACGCAAGAACGGCAATGCACCTCACCTCTGCGCTTTTTGCGGAACGGATGCCAAGTGGTGCGTTCTCTATGACTATGCACTCTTCTTTTGGCAAACCGAGCTTTTCCACAGCCATGAGATATGGTTCGGGGTCAGGCTTACTCTTTTTCACATCATCCCCGTCGATTATGACCTCGAAGACACTGGAGAAGAATGAATCCATTAATTCATGCACGGTGTTGTGATTGGAACCTGATACCACCGCGAGCCGGTAAACAGGTGCAAGTTCTGCAAGCAGTTCTTTCATCCCGTCAAATGGTATGACGTGCTGTATCCTGTTAAATATCCAGATCTTCTTACTGCTGATCTCGTTAACATCCTTATCAGTCGGGACTCTTCCGAAGCGCCTGAACATTATATCTACCGTCTGCCTGTGGTTTGAACCCTCAAGCTCGTAGATATCATTTCTCTCGATTCTGATACCCACATCAGCAAATGCCTTTATCCAGGCTGCAGCATGGTAAGGCATGGAGTCAACGAGTACGCCGTCCATGTCAAAGATTATGGCTTTCATAAAACCTTCCTGTTCATAATCGGGACGGTAATAAAACTATGTTTCAGTATTTCGTGCCCCCTATGTTTAAATAATCCCGCGCATTAAGGATGCCTGTGCGCCAGGAAAACACCAGCCATACTTTCGTAAGGCAAAAAACATATTACACAGCCCTTTTTGTCCTGAATTCCACACTTTCGGACAGGAAATATCCTGACATTCTTATCGGTGAACTTTTCAAAAAACAAGACTTCTCACCATCGGAAAAAGCAGCTATCAATGAACTCGTTTACGGAATACTTCGCCACAGGACAAGACTTGATTACATAATAGAACATGCATCAACCGCCGTGGTTTCAGGGGTGGAACCGAATATCCTGAATATTCTAAGGATATGCACATACCAGGCTGTATTTACAGAATCATCTCTTTCCGGAATAATAAATAATGCAGTAGCACTTTCGGCGCGCGAGGAGAAGTTCTCGGGTTTTGTAAAAAGAACGGTTGAGGCGATAATCAGGAATAAAGATGCAGTGGTATTTGATAAAAAGAAGTCGCAGGTTGAATATATCTCTGTGTACCATTCACATCCCGCCTGGATAGTGGAAAAATGGCTCAGGGAATTCGGGAATATTAATGAGGTTGAGGCTCTCTGCGGCACCAATAACGTTGTCCCGCCTCTTTTGATACGTATCAATCCCCTGAAAACATCAAGGGAGGCGCTTCAAAAAGCGCTGCTTGAGACAGGATTTGCTTCATCTCCTGCGGTTTTCTCGCCGTTCGGTCTTGTAATGGATAGAAAAGAAGGCATCTTCAGGACAGAGGCGTTCAGGGAGGGACTTTTCGAGGTTTAGGATGAGGGAAGCCAGCTCATCACCCTGCTAACAGGTGCGCAGGAAGGAGAGATTGTCATCGATACATGCGCGGGGAACGGTGGAAAAACCCTATTCCTCTCAGGAATGATGAATAATAAGGGGACGCTGATAGCCTTCGAGACAAACACTGCGAAACTCGGTAACCTTAGGCGGCGCGCAGAGAGGGCAGGCGCCACGAATATCAAGACCGTGAATGTCGAAGGTTTGCAGGAATACAACGGCAGGGCGGACTGTGTTTTCATTGACGCCCCCTGCTCAGGGATGGGAGTATTCAGGAGGAACCCGGATGCAAAATGGCGGCTTGCTGCTAAGGATATTTCAGAACTTGCGGCGAAGCAGAAATCGATCATAAGGGAATATAGCGGACTTGTGAAACCGGGAGGAAGGCTGGTCTATGCAACCTGCACGATAAGCAGGGAGGAGAATGAGGAGGTCGTTCGCGGGTTCCTTGAAGAGAATAAGGATTTTTACGTTGTTTCACCCTCAGAAATTAACCCTGAATTGTTCGAAAAGTTCACGACAGAAGAAGGGTTTTTCAGGTCGCTGCCGCATGTTCATGATATGGATGGGTTTTTCGGGGCTGTGATGAAGCGCAGACACGACAACGCTGAATGATTTGTTGAAACCCTAAGTCACCAAAGCTATATCTACTCATTATAATTAATAACTATATATGACCTCCATCCCGTCTCCCTACAAAAAGCTTCTCGATGACCTGCTCTCCGGATTAAAAAAATCATTCGGGAAAAACCTGGTCTCGTTTGTAGTTTACGGCTAGAAACTGCGCGCTCAGCCCTGGAAAATAGGCATTTTGCGTATGCAGTCCGCCAGTCTCAGGAATGCGTGGAACTATCTTTAAAAAGTGCTTTGCGTTATGTGGGGATAGAGCCGCCTATGCAAGAAACTGGTGGTTTGAGCTCAGCCTGTCACCTTCAATTCCTCAAGCAATTTCTTTATACTTGTTGCAGGCTTTCCTTCTCTGTCAGCAATAACCTGTTTCGAAGGAGGATTTTTCAGGTAATCCGCTATCCTCTGTGATATCCTTTCCTGGAATGTGGATACAAGCTCATTCTGGTAAAAAACACCCATCGGGATCCTGTCTCCCCACTCGTAAGCCTTTGCAAATGCAGCAGCGGTTTTCGTAAATGCTTCTTCTGGTTTTCTCACAACCCCGTCGTACCCTGTATCCTCAAGTTTGTAAAGCCTTGGTACTGGTTTCCCGGTCGCAGGGTCGGGTCTGTCCTCGCCGCCGTACCATTCTTTTGTATTGATGTCATTGTAAGTCGGGCAGCACTGTTGTATGATGACAAGAGCCATTCCTTTATGAATGATGGCTTTTTTTATGGTTTCTTTCAGGTGTACAACGTCGTAACAATAGCTCCTGGCAATGAAGGTATAGCCGGTTGCCAGCCCCAGAACGATGGGGTTGATGCCTTCGTTGATGTTTGGCTTCGGCAATGCCTTTGTCTTGACGCCAAGCCTCAGCGTTGGCGATGCCTGCCCCTTCGTAAGACCATAGACGCCGTTGTCATGGATGATACAGGTCATGTCCATGTTCCTCCTTCCAGTGTTGACAAAATGCCCGGCTCCTATCCCGAGCCCGTCGCCATCGCCGCTGTGAACTATCACTTCAAGGTCAGGATTTGCAAGTTTTGCTCCTATCGCAAAAGGCAGCGCCCTGCCGTGAAGCGTGTGGATGCCGTACGTGTTCATGAAATGGGGGAGCTTTGCATGGCAGCCTATGCCTGAGAATATGGCAACCCTGGACGGCTCAAGCTGCATATCGACAAGAGCCATTTGAAGTGACGTGAGTATGCCGAAATTCCCGCATCCTGGACACCAGTCATTGGATACCTGAGTCCTGTAATCCGCTACTTTAAGAGCCACCGTTCAACACCTGCCTTTCAGGAGCATTGCCCTGCATGATATGTAAAAGAGCATCGTAAACCTCGTCGGATGACATGGGTCTTCCGTTCCATTTCAGCACGAAATAGTCCATCGGTATCCCCGTTTTTTCCCTGATTATTCCGGCAAGCTGCCCGGAATAATTCCCTTCCACTGTGATCTTTTTTGTTGCCTTCCCCAGCACTTTCGTGATGTATTCTTTCGGTAGCGGGTGAGGCATTCTAACCTGTATGAAACCCGTCTTGTAGCCATCCTTTTTCAGAATTTCCATAGCCTCAAGTATGGCGCCCTTGGGTGAGCCCCAGCTCACGATGATCGCGGGCGCATCCATGTCACCAAAGAAATTGATCTTCTCATCAAGAGGGATTTCCCTGTCAGCAGTATCAAGTTTTTTCATTCGCTTTTCAACCATGCGTGTCCGTATCATGGACTCCTCGGTAATATGCCCGGATTCATAGTGCTCATCACCTGTGTTCCAGAAAACAGCGCCCGGCGTTCCGATGGGCAGCCTTGGAGAGACACCGGAATCGGTGAACTCAAATCTTCTGTACGTTTTACCTGCAACATCAGTTCCGGTCAGCAGCTGCCCGCGCTCTATTTTCACGCGACTTGGATCGAATGTTTTATAGCTCATGCTGCTGTTGGCGAGCGCCTTGTCGATTAGATGGATGACCGGGGTCTGGTAACGGTCAGCGTAATTGAATGCCCGCGCCGCGTCGTAGAAGCATTCTTCGATGTCCCCGGAGCACAAAACGATCCTCGGGAACTGGGCGTGGGAGTGATGTATGGCAAATCTCAGGTCTTGCTGCGCGTGGCGCGTGGGAAGGCCGTTCGATGGCGCGCCGGGCTGGTAATAGTTGATGACGACG
>CABMHZ010000218.1 GCA_902386115.1 uncultured archaeon
AATATATCCCTGTTTTAATTTGATGGCTTCCTTTAACCTGTCGATCGCTTCTTCTATCAGCCCCAAGTTGTGATATGCTACTCCAAGATTATTGTAAACTTCAATATATCCGGGATCAAGCCTGAGAGCCTCGTTAAATTCAGAAAGCGCTTCCTCGTGCTTTCCTGCCTTATCGTATGCAATGCCGATGTTGTTATGGATATTATGGGATAGACCGATTCCTGATACGACATGGAAATAGGAGTAATATTGCTCAATGTGTTTTGAGGTTTCATCATCCCGTACCTTGGCCTTCAGACGGAAATTATTTCCAGTTTTTTCATATTCCCCCGTATTTATTTCAAGGATGGAGTCGATGCTGAAATCTACAAAGATCAAGGAATCCGGTGTGAAACCTTCAACCAGGATAAAGACATGCTCTCCTGAACTGGCAGCTTTTACGTTACTGATGAACCGGGAGAGTATAATATATCCAAGCTGGGTGATGGCTGCGCAGGATGCCAGGAATTCCTGTTCGTTCCTGATCTCTTTATTTGAGAGATGAGATCGTTCCAGGATTGTAAAGATGTCTTCATTCCTGAGGTTCAATCCGTTAACGAGCTGTTTTATCAATGCGGCAGGAAAATCCGGGCGGTAGATGCCTTTATTTTCAAGTGATTTCATCAGTTCTTTCATGGTGTTGATCAGGCTTGCCGCATCTTTTTCATCTATGGCTTCCATTGCTTTTGTTTCAAGTCCCTCAAACCCGATATCATTTAAAAGGTCGTTAAGTTCATCCAGGATTTTTCCTGCACTCTCCTCGTTGTAGCCAAGACGCTTTAGCAGGTCGTTAGGTTCCGGGAAAGAGTTTAGGTTCGCCATATGGATCTTATGCCCTGAATATCTTTAACATTATGAATATCGCAGCCCCGATAAATATTACTCCAAATATGACCCATGATGTGGTACACGATCCGGGACTTGTATTACAGGTATTCCTTGCCAGGACAAATGTTATATAAACCGCAAATACCAGCGCAGCGATAATAATCTCGGATTTATCCTGTTTGTCCATCAGTAACCCTAACATTGTCTAATTTATAGCCCCGGCATCTGAAAAACCCTGCCTCTGCCCCGTTCCCGCTTCTCTTTGCAATTTTTCCTGGTGGAACAATAGCTTGATAACGTTCCGGGCATGTTCGCGCGTGCGCCTCTCCATGAGCCATGCAAGTTCTTTCTCGTCTTTTGCCTCATCCTCATGCACGAATACTTCGATGATATGCGTATTTGTCATCAACTGCGCATGTATTATCCCCTGGGATGCTTCATGGGCGCATATCTTGTCTATTGACTGCGAGCCGGGCATTCCCAGAGCCATGACTATATCGCATTTTTTTTCCTCGATCAGTTTCTTACAGGCGACAGGCAGGTCTTTTACACCCGGGACAGTATAGCGCTCTATCTGGACAGAGGCTCCTTTCTTAAGTTCATCGATTGCTATTTTCCCCATGTTGATGCGGGAGAACGTTGTATCCGCGATTCCGACTCTTGGCATATCAAACGATTAAAGGCTTTTAACTATATTAAATTTATGGGAAGGAGGAGGTCGGGAGAGGAAATATAAAAACAAAGAATTTATGTGGTGCCGGTAAAAATCACGGCACCTGACACTTAAATATTTCTGATCGTTTTTTTCGAAAGTTGCTTACTGACTATGAAAATAGAATTGTTTGCTCAAAAGATCTCATGCCTTTCGTACCTTCACTTGACATGCTGGAGAATGTCCACGGTTCAATACTTTCGCTGATTGTTTCATTCTCCGGATTTTTGATCAATGCATGCCAGGCATAAGTTCCTGAAGGTATTGAAGGCATGATTATCTTAAGCCATGCAGGATTAGTGTATTCAAATCCACCGGGCAGGGTAACAGAAGGATTCCTGTATACCCAGTATTTATCCCCGCCAGGCAGATCTATCCAAATGTCTGCAGAAACATTGGTCTTTTTGCCCGGATTTGTCAGTCTCAATGAAACAGACATGGTCTCTCCGGGAGAGAAGGTCTTATTGGATAGATATATTATAATAGAAGGTCTCATCCACCCGTCTTCATAGACATAAGGATATTGATCATATTTTGCCGATGGGTGGGGTATCAGGGTATCGCCTATATGATCGCCGGACAGATCATGTCTGCCTGTCCCGTTTCCATCATCTACACCTTTATAGTCAGACCAGTAGTTTCCTTCCAGTAATGCTGGATCATACCACTGGTTCTTAGGAAAATAGTAATCATCAAGAGCCTGGAACCGGGTATTGTTGATTATGTTGTTATGATAGATCAGGTTATTTCTTGACAGACCGATCTCATCAAAGTACGTTATGTAAATGCCGCCTGAGTTCGAGTTTATGGTATTATTGGACAAGATGTTATTGCTTGAAGTATCAAGTATAATACCATCTACCCCGTTCGTTCCTGCAATATTTCTGTCCAGGATATTGTTGTCTGAATAATAGAGAGATATTCCGGAAGCGTCATTGGAAGTGACGATATTGCCGGATAAGATGCTTTGGTAGGAACTATCGAGTGTTATACCGCCTCCGCCTGATAACCCGTTCAAACGGTTCCTTCCTGCTACATTATTGATCAGGAGGTTCTTGTCGCTGTATCCAATATATATCCCGTCATTGTTTAAAAATGCAGTGTTATTAATTAATACATTATTGTTGCTTCTAAAGAACAGGTTGATGCCATGTGTGTTCAAGATTGCTGTATTATTTACTAATCTGTTATTCGAAGAATTAAAAAGATATATTCCATAATAATTTGAATCCGCTATGTTGTTTATTATGCTTCCACTTGCTGTTTCATAATATATACCGTAATTCCAGTCTGTTACCCTCAGGTTCTTGATGGTCACGTTTGTAAGTGCTGACATTGGGTCATGGACATAAACTCCATAATTGCCGGTATCTACGCCATCGATCGAGTTACCCGCGCCGTCTAAAATAACATCATTTGAAATAATATTGATGCAAGTCGATTCACTACTATTTATTATGTTAATTTCAAGCACATATTCACCCGGCGAGGAGATAGTTGTGCATGAACTGATCGGGATTGTTGCACCCGCCTCGCCTGCAAATAATACTGCTATTATTATCGCTCCAGCCACCATTCTGAGGGCATGCCCTCTGAAAATATTTTTCATGAAATACGATCCTCCCATTCAATGAGTTGCTACCACTGTTGTTTTCTATGATATACGATACTATAAAACCTTTTTGGACGAGACCTTGTATTTTGAGAATGCCCTCGGTATCAGAAAGATTAGCTACATCGAGATTTTAGGCGACATAAAACTTTAATTGCTAAGAAAAGGGAATGTAAATTTTATCCCAAAGACTCAATAGATGGTAAAAACATTAGGAACAAACAGGACAAAAGAGTTGTTTATGAAAAAATACGGGCTTAAGGTTGATTTGCTGAAATGCGTTTTTTGCGGCGGATGCGTGTCGGTATGTCCTCACAATGTGATTTCTCTATATGATGAAACAAAGTTGGAAATCAATAATGACATTTGTAAACACTGCAATATTTGCACAACTTTCTGTCCAATGGATGCCCTTAGAATTGCAACGGAAGTAACTGAAGGCGAATAGTTATGAATTACAATATTGTAGTTGTCGGAGGCGGGCCTGCTGGTGCCATGGCAGCTAAAACCGCTGCATCAAAAGGACTCAAAACGTTACTAATCGAAAAAAGAAGCAGTATAGGTGACCCCGTGAGATGCGGTGAAGGTCTTTCTTACAACGCTTGTGAAAAACTTAATATTAGACCCAAAGAATATTTTAACAAGACGGATTTTTTTGATTTAATATCACCAGGCGGTAAAGTAATAAGACTCAAAACGCCAAATTATATCATTGACAGAAAACTTTTTGACCAGGATTTAGTTACTGAAGCGGAAGATAAAGGTGCTGAGGTCTGGTTAAAAGCCAGGGCAGCAAGTATAGAAAAGAAAGGCGCAACTTTTAGAATAAACATCGAAAAAGATAAAAAATTGATTGAAGTCAATCCAGAAGTCATAATCGCTGCGGATGGCGTTGAATCAACGGTTGCGAGGATGGCAGGTATACCCATAAGTCTCAAACTTGAAGATATCGGCTCTTCTGCGGCGGCGGTAGTTGAAGGTGTCAATATTGAAAGAAATGTGATGATAGAGTCTTTTTTGAAAGATATCCCATTCGGCTACTCATGGATATTTCCAAAAAGCGAAAATATAGCTAATATTGGGGTGGGATGGATCACAAAAAACGGCATTAAATTAAAACCTGTGGATCTATTGCATTCTTTTTTGAAAAATTCAAAATATTTGAAAGGGGGGAGAATTAAATATTATACCTCAGGAGGTGTCCCCGCGACACTGAAAATAGAGAACCTGGTTTACAGAAATATTTTATTCACGGGTGACGCCGCTCATCTTTCGAATCCGGTAGGGGGCGATGGAGTTCCACAAGCAATGCTTTCTGGCAAACTCGCAGCAGAAGTGTCTGCTGAGAGTATTCTTCAAGAGAAACCAATGATACTGAAAAAGTATGAATTAGAATGGGAAAAAGCAACTCTTGGAGAATTTTGCTTCCGAGATGCACAATATGCGTTATATATTCTACAGAATGCACTCCTTACTATGCCTATTTTGAGGAAAGAGGAGGCAATAGAAGAATTATGGTCTATGGCACAAAAGAATGGCCAATACCCGTTTGATCTCATATCCGCAATAAAAATTGATAAATTAAGACCAAAATTATTTGAAGTTATTATGAAAAATAAGCGTCTCCGAAATTGGGCTGCAAAACAAATGCTCCATCTCACGATTAAAAAATTCAAATCCATTTATTGAAATTATTCAAAATAATAACTTCAGAAAGCGGCAGGAAAAAGCTAATTTTCGTGGGTTACTTGATCGAAAAGGATTGTAGATTCAGTATATCCAACAGTTCAAAATAACCAATTTCCTGCAAAGTCCTGAAAAGAAATTAAAAAAGATTAACAATAAGGGAAAATCTTTTAAGGATATCCAAATCCTGAGAGACGTTCTGGAATAATTGCTCCAAAAGATATGCATGAATATGTGTTTTTTGCATATTTTTTCTAAAATTCATTCAGCTTTCATATTCGCGTGAAAAAACCATCAAAAATCGCCAAAATCAATTGTTAAATCTGAATTCGTGTTTGTAAGAATTACAACAATCAAACTAAGGGCATAAAACAATACCCTGGAATTCTGCAAGAATCCCTTAAGTCCCTGCTGGTAGCAAGCGAAATAAAACAGTTTTGAATAAGCGTGTTTATCAATTTTTGACAGGTTCAAGAAAATTCTGGAGTCAAAATAAAGTTGTTTTATATATTTAAAATTCTTTGATTTTTCCCATTCTTTCTGATACTGTGAT
>CABMHZ010000219.1 GCA_902386115.1 uncultured archaeon
ATACCTATCCTCTTCCTGAAACGATATCTCCCTTACAAATACCTCCGTAAGCATGAATAACAGATAAGGGATCTGCCTCTACTCTTCCAGCAACAACAACCTCACCAGCAACACTGCAAACTCGAACCTTGACAACGGAATCTATCTCTACAATTCCGCTGACAACAACCTCACCAGCAACACCGCAAACTCGAACATCAACTCTGGATTCTACCTCGACTATTCCAGCAACAACAATTTAACTAACAACACGGCAAACTCGAACAAAGATGGAATCAACTTTTACTCTTCCAGCAATAACAACCTGACCAGGAACAGCGCAAGCTCGAACAACAGATATGGAATCTACCTCCAATTATCCAGTAACAACAACACTATCTACAACAACTACTTCAATAATACTAATAACGCAAAAGATAACAAATACAATATCTGGAACACCACAAAAACCCCAGGTACGAACATCATTGGCGGTTCATGGCTTGGGGGGAACTACTGGTCTGATTATGCAGGTGTCGATGTTGATGGGGATGGTCTTGGAGATACAATGACCCCGTACAATTCATCGAATAATATAACAAATGGTGGCGATTACCTTCCACTTACATCACAAACAGATACCACTGCACCTGTCATCACTATCAATACTCCGGTGAACGGCTCAACCACAAACAATTCCACACTTGAATTGAATGCCACTTTTAGCGAAACAGTTGATGCATGGTACAACCTGAATGATACGGGGAACAGCACACCCGTTGCAAATACCAATAACCTGACTGTTACCCTTTCATCATTACCTGACGGAGCACATAACATAACCGTCTATGCAAATGATTCGTCGGGAAATCTTAACTCAAGCATATTATATTTCACAGTTGATACAATACCTCCGACAGCACCTGCAAATCTAATACATGTAGACGATGCCCCGGCAGGCTACGACAACGACAACATTATCAACATCAGCTGGTCCGCATCTACTGATGCCACTTCAGTGATATACCGCATATACAGGGATGGAATATTCAATGATTCAACAACATCAACATCGTATGCATTCTCAGGTGAGACCGAAGGTTCTCACACTTACAACGTGAGTGCTGAAGATTCCGTTGGCAACATTAACACCACGAATGCAAGTGTGACGGTAATTCTTGATTGTACTGCCCCTGTGATACACAACGTGTCGTTGAGCCAGACCTCTCCGGCTTATGGTCAGCAGATCATTGTAACTGCCAATGTCACCGATACGAATCTCAAAAACGTAACTGCGGGAAGCACTTCGCTGACCTACCAGGCTGGGACGTTATGGAACGGCACCATAACTGCAGGCGCCGGAGCAAATAACATAACCGTGACTGCATACGATTATGCGGGCAATAGTGCAACAAATACCAGTCTTTCATATAACGGAACTGCGGCAACAACATCGAGCAGTGGAGGCGGGAGCGGAGGCGGGACAGGAGGAGCAGGCGTAGTATCATCCGAGCCGGGTGAAAATATTGACGAATACGAAACGCATACAAACCAGCTGATCGCGGGTATCCCGTCGTCTTACTCTTTCACCTCACCGGATCTGTTCATATATCAGGTCATTGTCACAGGGAATGAAAACGTAAATGATGTCGCTTTGAGAGTCGAAATCCTGAATGGACAATCCACACGAATTCAAGTTCCACCACCGGGGACCGTTTACGGGTACGCCAATATCTTTGCCGGATCAGACCGCATTAATGGCGCTTCTGTTAAATTTAAAATTGAAAACAAATGGATTGAGGATAATAAAATTGCATCTGGCGACATCAGGCTTGTAAAATGGAATGGGATTGAATGGATCATACTGGATATCAAAGAGAACGGAAAAGATGATCAGTTCTCATATTTTGAGGCACAGACAACTTCTTTCTCCAGTTTTGCGATCACAGGAATTAAGGCTGATGCCGCGCCAACGGCAGCATTACCGTCAGCGACAGTGATCGTGTCACAGGTAGAACCGACATCTTCACCGACAGCAGCAACCACAAAAAGTGCTTCAGGCGGCGGCATCTGGCTTGCCATTGCTGCGATTTGCACAATAGTTTGCATACTAAGGCGAAAAAGAGGATAAGATCATAACTTCCTTTCCAGCACTTTAATAATACCTTCCAACAAAAAAGGGTATGTGCCTCTAATTGACCGTATCAGAAGACAGGTAGTTGAACTGACCCCATGCGTCCACGGCGCGAGGGTGGCAGAATCCTCAGAAGGATCAGGGAAGAGCCCGGATGAACTGATTGATTTCAGCGTTAACCTCAACCCTCTCGGCGCGCCGGAACTGACAAAACCGCTGGCAGCAGCTTTAAAAACCATAGACAATTATCCTGACAACAGGTATCCGGGTTTCAGGAAAGCAGCCGCGGATTCTCTGGATGTCAAACCTGAAAACATCGTTCCCGGGAATGGCTCATCCGAATTGATACGCCTGTTCGCAGAAGCTGTGATCGAGCCGGGAGATAAGGTCATAATACCGTTCCCGACCTTTAGTGAATATGAATTCCAGTGCAGGTTGTCAGGGGCAAACATCGAATCTGTGGATTACAGCGATATAATGAACATCAAACCGAATGGCGCAAAGGCTATTTTCCTCTGTAATCCCAATAATCCCACAGGCTCGCTCATCAGGAAGGAGGAGATCCTGGAGCTTGCGCAAAAGTGTATAGCATCAGAAACGTTCCTGTTCGTAGATGAAGCTTTTATTGAACTTTCAGACCCGAAAGAGAGCGTTGCAAAGTTCGCAGCATCTAATGATTTTGTTGTTGTCCTGCGCTCACTCACAAAAATATATGCAGTCCCCGGTCTTCGAATCGGGTTTGCCGTTGCAAGGGGTGAATTTGCCCGCATATTGAACAACATCCGCATCCCCTGGAGTCTCAATTCTGCTGCCCTTGCTGTGGGGGAGCATCTTCTTAAAAGTCGCAGGGGTTACACTGAGAGAACGCTTGATATCGTAAGGAAAGAGCGTGAGTGGCTTTCTTCAAGACTCAGCGCGATACGAGGCATCAAACCGTATCCGAGCGATACTAATTTTATTCTTGCAGATATCCGTGATTTCTTTATCAGTTCCACCGAACTTACGGAAATGATGCTGAAGCAGGGCATCATAATCAGGGACTGCACTTCTTTTGGTCTGAAGGATCATATCCGAGTCGCCGTCAGGAAAAGGCATGAGAACAGGAAATTGATAAAAGCGCTTTCCAATGTGATATCCGAATGGGGGAGCCAACTTGCTGATAAAGAAATAGGAAGGGCGCTTGAAAAAGGCGTAGCTGCACGGAGCAGGGTGGACTGTGAGTATTACCCATGCCACTTTGAAGGTCAGGACTGTACCTTTTGTTTCTGCCCGTTCTATCCGTGCGAAGATAGAAGAACTGGCGGGAAAACAATACCAAAATCCACCGGCGGCACAGTGTGGAGCTGCATCGGGTGCAGGCTCATACATGATGGAGTGATCGCGGAAAAAGTATTGAAAAGATTAATGAAAAATAAGAAAATCAAAGATGTTTGGACGCTTGCAATGGAGCATGAATTATGAATCCGGACTTCTGGGTCCAGGTTCTGCTCCTCGCCATTATTTTAGATTTATTGATTGGTGAGCCGCCCGTCTTCCTGCATATTGTTGTATGGATGGGAAACCTTATAAACTTTTTCGTTGGCTCTGCTCCGCAGCGGCACAGGAAGCTTTACGGCTTTTTTATGGCGGCTTTTTGTGCAGGGACAGCCTTGCTTGCGGGGATTGTGTTAGAATCATTGGAGAAGGGTCTGCCTGGCATGATAATCGCTGCTTTTTTCCTGAAATCCACGTTTTCTATACGCATGCTTCTTGCATCTGCGCTCGGGATAAAAAAAGACCTTGAGGATGGAAAAATCGAGAAGGTGAGAGACGATCTCAAGACATTTGTGGGAAGAGATACATCAACGCTAAACGCGCCGCAGTCGGCTTCAGCTGTTATCGAATCGGTTGGTGAAAGCTTTGTGGACGGTATTCTTGCGCCTCTGTTCTATTTTCTCCTGTTCGGTCTTCCGGGCGCGCTTGTTTACCGCATGATAAATACGCTTGATTCAATGGTGGGCTACAGGAAAGAACCGTTCAAAGAACTGGGTTTTGCGTCTGCGCGGCTTGACGATATTGCGAACTGGGTGCCTGCACGGCTTTCACTGTTATTTATTTTCATGGCGTCAGTTTTCTTTGGGAAGCCTTTAGAGGCTGTCAGGACTTGCATCAGCGATCATGGTAAGACCGCCTCTCCTAATTCCGGATGGTCGATGTCTGCTGTATCGGGCGCGCTCGGAGTAAGGCTTGAGAAGGTGGGATATCATGTGCTTGGGGCTAAGTATGGCGAGCCGCAGCCGGTTCATATAATAAAAGCGGTATATATTGTGGTACTTTCATCGTTCCTTGTAATTGCAGGAATCTTTTTGATAGGGAAGGTTGCTTTAGTTCACTTATGAAAACGGAACCGCAGATAAGCGTACTATTAATACTTTCGGTTAAGAGATTAATAGAAGATCTTAGTCTAATTAAAAGGGGGACATTCCGCTGTCCCCCTTAAACCCCCTTTCGGTTAATCGTCTGCGG
>CABMHZ010000220.1 GCA_902386115.1 uncultured archaeon
AAATCTGAAGCAGAAAAACATTATAAAAGTGCAATATAATTAAAACCTGAACTAGCTGTAGCACACTCTAATTATGCATATCTGCTACCTGAACTGGGCAGGAAAATTGAGGCTGAAGAATACTTTAAAAAAGCGATAGAATTAAATCCAAAACTTTCAGTCGCACATTCTAATTATGCAGGACTTTTGAGAGAAAAGGGGCAGTTTTCAGAGGCAGAAAAAGAGGTAAGAATTGCACTTCAAATCGAGCCAGAAAACCTCTATGCACTTGTAATTCTTGGCAATATTTTTGCAGATGAGGACTATTTTGAAGAAGCAATAAAAAAGTATCAAAAAACATTAAGAAATTCAGCTTCAATGAAAGATTCTGCAATCTCAGAGGTTCATAACAGCCTCGGTTGGGTATATGGGCAATTAAAACAATATAAGAAAGCTAAGGAAGAATTCAGAAAGGCTTGCAAGCTTGACTTTATGAACGTGAAAGCCAGACGCAACCTTAGAAAGCTTCGCAAATTAGAGGTCGAGCAAGAAATCTCAACTACCCAAATATTCCTTGGGATAGTGCTTTTACTATCGCTATTCTTATCCTATATAATTTTTTGGATTAATAGGTTTTCAGAGACCATATTTATAGCACAAATTGATATTTTGATTGCCTTATTAATCTTCATATTTTTCTATCCAATTATTGAGAAAGTTAAAATTAGCCCTTCTGGATTTGAGTTTGAAAAGAGTCCGGGAAGATTCATAGAAGCTAAAATAGAAGCTAAAAGATCAGAGTTCGAGCGATAATACCCATGACCACCCCCACCCTTCCCATCCTCGACAACCACATGCACCTCAACCCTTCCGGGCGCTGCCTCGAAGCCGTCCGCGAGTTCACCCGCGCAGGCGGCACGCACATAGTCCTCGTCTCCCTCCCGCCCTGGTCTCTCGGCATCGACATAAACTCGCCCGAAGATTACAGGCAGGTGTTCGACAAAGTCCTCAAAATAGCGCGGCGCGCAGAGGAAGCAGAAAAAGTAAAAGTCTTTGTCGTTCTGGGCGTTCACCCCGCTGAACTCACAAAATACTACGGGCGCCTCGGACTCCCGCGCGCCGTCGAAATAATGAAAGGCGGGCTTGAAATAGCGCGCGAATATGTAGGCGAAGGAAAAGCCATCGGATTAAAATCCGGTCGCCCGCATTACCCGGTAGAACCTAAAATATGGGAAGCATCAAACGACGTCATGCGCCACGGCTTCATACTGTCAAAAGAGGCTGGCTGCGCTGTGCAGGTTCATACCGAAAGCTCCACGGAAGAAGGACTCGCTGAAATCGCAGGGATTGCAAAGGTTGCAGGACTTGCGCCTGAAAAGGTTGTCAAGCATTTCTCACCGCCCATGATAAAAATATGCGAAAAACACGGCATTTTCCCGAGCGTGCTGGCGGGCGAGGATGCGGTCGAAAAAGCCCTCATGGAAGGCACGCGCTTCATGATGGAAACGGATTACATCGACGACCTGAAAAGACCTGGCTCCGTGCTTGGTCCAAAGACAGTTCCAAAGAGGACAAAACAGCTTATCCCCGAGTGGGGCGAGGATGTGTTCTGGAAGATACACAAAGAGAATCCTGAAAAAGTTTACGGCATAACGGTCGATATTTAGCTTCTCTATTTCATCAAAGCCTCAACCTTGACTGCGGTCTTACGGAGTTCCGAGATCACTGCCCCGATATCTGCACTATTCCCTGTCAGTACGATTATAAGCGCATTTTTTCCGACGAGTGCAGAAAATATCCTGTGATTCTTGGACACAAAGACGAGCATATCCGCATGCTCACCTGAAAGCTCAAACATGGTATCATCCGAGCGCCTGTATGCCGCAGCCCCGTACGCTGCAAAAGCATCTTTGTTTACATTCTCTTTCGATGTGTTTGCCATCGTCAGACCGTCAAGTGAAACAATAGATGAGGTCAGGATATCGGGCGTAGAACCCACCAGTTCCTGAAGCGCTGCCAGATACAATTCAGCTTTTGTGACCATGTATGTCCCTGGACAATCTTGTCAACATTCTTGTAAGAAGGTAAACCGATATGAAGGCAAATACACCGAACAGAGTCTCAATAATCTCGCGTATAGAATAAGGCACGGACCAGCTGATCAGTTCCAGTAATCCCAGTAATTTCCAGGTGAATGCGGCAAAAGCCGAGAACTGGGAGAACATGAAAACGCTGACAAACCCGCCCGATGCGCGCGTTCCAAGCATGAACGTAGTGTAAATGGTCACTGAACTTCCAAGCATCCATGCCAGGCTTTCAAGAGTGCTCAATATAGTTTTTATATCATTCATTCCGGTGGATGAAAAATAAAGGTATATCATGAGGAAAGGGAAAACCATCGCAAGAGAAACCGGCAGGTAATTGGAAATCCCATTGATTATTTTCCTCTTATATAATACCATATAAAATAATACGAAGGCAGAAGTCATGAATATCGCAGAACATATCCCGAATATGTACCTTAAGGAACCAATAACAGGCGATGTGCTGAAATGCCCGAGTTCGCGGAGCCCGAAAAAGAGGAAACCTGAGAATAAATAAGCCCAGGGCGCATAACCCACCTTCCACATATCCCTGTATCTGTATGCCGTTATCATGAGGATGACCGATGACCACCATATTAGATTTGAGAGGATGACATGGAATCCTGTATTTTCCTCAATTCCATACTGTTCAACCAGACCGCTCATTACACAATATATTATTTTACCACGTATATAAACCGTATCTCCCTGAAAAACATTCCGTTATTTATATAGCCATCTTCTTAGAATTAAACCTACTCTATATGATCCGGGACTATCTTACGCTTGACGATATCAGTACCAGAGGAAAGACAATTCTATGCAGGCTTGACCTGAATTCCCCGATGGACCCAAAGGGAATAATCCTTGACGACAGCAGGTTCCGAAGCCACCTTGTGACCTTAAAGGAACTTGAAGATGCAAAGGTCGCGATCCTGTCCCACCAGAGCCGTCCCGGAAAAAGCGATTTCACGACCATGGAACCGCATGCGAAGCTGTTATCAAAACTGATGCGCCGTAACGTGGATTATATCGACGACATATTTGGTTCCCATGCCCGGACCTCAATAAGCAGCATGAACGCAGGCGATATAATACTTCTTGAAAATACACGGTTCTATTCAGAAGAATCACTTGAGCGCACGCCGAAAGAGCACACAAAGACCCATATGGTGAAACGGCTCTCGCAGGTATCGGATATTTTCATGAACGATGCTTTTTCGGTCTCGCACAGGTCTCATCTTTCAGTGACCGGCTTCACGGATGTCCTTCCATGCATCG